>CALGTP010000201.1 GCA_937902105.1 uncultured Actinomycetes bacterium | reverse complement strand
CTGTGCAACAGCAGCAACACTAACAACAGGACGAGCAGAACAAGAGCGAACAACAACAGAAAGAATAGCGAAGGAAGGAGAAGCAACGCAGGAAGCGAGGACGATCATAATAGCAAAAAATTGAATAACCCATCCTCACCTACAATGTTGAAAGCATTCTTGGCGAAGAACACCACCGCGATTGCGGCCCCCGAGCAGGCGGATGCGGACCGCGAGCGTATGATGGAGGTGCCGGCGCGCACGGAGGACACCACGGTGCTCCCGGCGGAGTCACCAGCCGCGATCTCGGCGGGCTGCGGCATTCTGCTCCGTGAGGACTTGCGCGAGGAGCAGCAAGTGTTGCTGCCGTTGAATTACGCGCAGGATCTGACCACGTTGGAGCACGTCCACACGGCAGCTGCGATTGAGATCTGGACGATCACAGCACTGGGAACCGACCCTTTAACGGGTGAATACATGGATTTACGCCGCGAAGGACGATTGGATGACGGCCAGCTACTGCGGACCGAGCGGTTCGTCCGTCGTTTCCGCATGCGGCCGCGGGTACTAGTGCCACGCGGGACACTGGAAGAATCCATCATAGGGTGGATGGCAGCGCGCCAGGATACTGGGGACCCGACAGGTAAGCAAGACCCACTCATAAGCATTTTAGGGCATAAGCGGTTAGGGGACTTGGGGGCCCCAGGCGGGGCGCACAAGGTCGCTTTTGGAGCAATGGAGGAACCTCTGCAAGTGGGGGGGACCAGGATGATGGGGCAGGGCGAAACGTCCGCACGGACCCTGCTCCAACAAGCTCAAGCGTTGGTGGCTGCGGAGCAAAGCGCTGCCAAGGAACAGGAGCGCCAATTGAGGGAGGCAATAGCCGCATCGGCAGCTGTGGCCCTCGCGGAGGAACAGCAGCGCTTGGCACTGCAACCAAGCACGATGGTCCCTTATGGTCTCCTTCAGGAAATCATGAAGGGTTTCCAGGCCATGGGGCCGCAAAAGGGACAGGACACCCGACTCAGCGAGCAGGATTCGTACGCGGGATACACTTTGGATGGCGAGCGGTGGCCGTGCGTCATCAAAGGTCAGGGAGGCACCCGGATGCTCAAAGCGAATGGCTTGATTCGAGCAATGGGGAGGATCCGGGCGGACCAAGTGTTCCGGGACATCATCTTGAACACAAGAGGGTATCTGGACATTTTGGGGATGATAAACAGCCGAGCGCATGGCATGGTGGATATGCCAATGGGGATGGACTCGATGGATAGGCTGGAAGTGATTTGGCCACTCCCATGGCTTCAGGACGTAACACGCTTGGAGAGTTTCCTGCTCATGGGCGAGTGGCCGGTGAACGACTTCGGTCAGTGGTCGCTGAGGGATTTCCAGTATGCCATGGAGAACATTGGGGAATGGGGAACCACACCCGATCGTGTGGGCATGATGCAACTGTGGGCTTGTATTCAGAAATTGGAAGCGTGCTTAGAGGTGCTCCTCCATAAAGCATACAGAGGATGCCTGGCGTCGCTGGTAATAATCACGACGTGGGAGTGCGCAAGGAGTGCATGCGGTTTCATCTGGTACTATGTGGAGTACATGATGGCAACATATTGGGAGGACCTGCGACACCGCCGTACGCCAGTCATGCTGTCGCACATCAGTATGGCGACACCGGAGGGTTGTGCGGAGCTCTTGCGGACAATGGCGGAGACCCTTGCGGAATCCATGAGGGAGAAACCTCGCGAGGGGGTACGGGCACTGGAAAGGCCGCCCCATCTGCAGTTCTTCCACCCTGAATCGGGGTCATGGCGACTCGTTCGGAATTTGAAGATTCGCACCCCGAAGGGCCAAACGCCGGGGGCAGCGTCGGGAAGCATAAAGGGGATGTGTTTATACCACCTAGCGGGAATGTGTGGACTAAAATTCTCAAACGGGACAGAGATACTCTGCAAGTTCATCGGGAGTTGCAACTACGAACACCCCGATCAAGGGACTATGACCCTGCTGGAAATGGGACTGAAGGTCAACGAGGACGCTTTTAGACAATGGCCGATCTCACCAGCAATAAAGGAGCGGGTGGCGAAGGAGGCGGGAATAGAGCACTGGCTGGAATGAGAAGAGGGTAGGACGAGGGGAGCAACCCCTCCATCTATAGCCACCAATGCGACAGTCTGTGATCATCTGGGTGAGACCCGCCCGGAGGTCGTCGGGGTGGTTTTGTCCCCAACAGACAGAGATGCGACGGGGAATAGACCGCCTCATGACTCAGGAACGGGACTGGAGGAAACCCCTCCCAAACGAGCAATTACTAGCATACAGGAGGGAGGAGTTGCGACCATCGCAGCAATGATGGCCAATGGAGGGACGGTGGGAAGTCCCCCTCTGCGGGCGATCCCACACAATAATGGAATCAATGAGGACGAGAGCGACGACGAGCACACCAGACAGATGGATGAGGAGGAAGCGCCGGAGAGCTACGATCCGGAAGGAATAGAAGTCGGGATGGAGGTCGAAACTTTAATACGACACACCCGCGTCCTTATGGAGGGAATGTTTGGCCCATCGTCATGGAGCCCTGCACAGGACGCCATCATGAGGGAGGCGACCACGCACGGCAGCAGGACGTACGGGGTGTCCGAAGCTAATCGTTGGGCACTCCACGATTTGCGGGAGGCAATACCTGACATAGGGAAGACAGTCGGCGAGGAATACCTCCCGTGCCCGGAAGTAGTTGAAGCGTGCGAGGACTACATCCGACAGCATCGTGGCCTAACGGAGGCAGCACGGACGCGGTTGAAGGAACTCGAGAAGGACCGCCTCAGTCCCCGACGGGTGGGGGACAACGTATCGGACTCAAACCCGGACAAGGCACGCATGGAGAAGCTTGCTCGCCCGGGCGGGGGCGCAGATATCCTAACCCCCCCGGACTTCAGGCCCAATTGGGAATGCGGGTTGGATCGCGACCCACGTGGTGCAGCGTCACGGGCTGGAGACGCCGCGGTGGCGCGCATGACGATGGAGAGCTTCGTTCACCCTGGCCTGGGCCTGGTGGTGTCCGAGGAATTCGCGAGGAAATACATCACCGACACCCATGAGAACCCGTCGGCATGGGCGCCAAAGCATAACAAGGAGAAAGGCCGCAATTGCCTCAATTGCAGCTTCCGGATGGACACCACGACTCGGGACACTCCAGGGGCGGAACATGGCAGCGGGCAAGCTCTGAATTCCAAGTGGCTTCGTGCGGCAGCACGGGAGGAATGGGGTGTGGTATACCACCCCACGATTAACAAGATAGCCGCTATGATCCACGCAGCGATCATGGCGAACGGAGGGACTTCGGAAGGGCTCCTTCTGTGGAAAATGGACCTTAATGGGGCTTTCCAGCTGATTTCGTTCCGAGCAGAGGATGTCCACCTCATGGCGACGCGCATTGCGTCGGACTTCATAGTCTACTTGCTATGTGGCACATTTGGATGGGGCGGCACGCCCATGGTTTTCCAGGTAGTGACACGCACGATCCTGTGGGAATTGCGCAACAACGCGAGCTTGGGGTTCCGCGGCCTCGTCGAAATGTATGTCGATGACCTGATGGGGATCTGCCGCGTGGTAGATTGGAAACACGTCGAACGTGTGGTACGGACGTACTGCGAAGCGCTACTGGGGACGGGAGCCATAGCGCAAAAGAAGACGGAGTTCGGCCGAAAACTCGATGGCATTGGATACTCCCTGGATTTGGACAAGTACAGGGTGGGGATTGCTCACCACAATGTCCTCAAGGCGTTGTACGTCAACATGCAAGTTGATGTGGACGCCCTAGTCCCAGTGCGAACAATGGAAGCGTTGGCTGCACATGCGAGCCGGTACAAAGCGGTGTGCCCCCCCATGGCCCCCTTTGCGAGGGCACTGCACCGGTCCTACCGGACGGCAGGCCGCCACAAGGGCTCGAAGGTGCATCTTGATGAGGATGCCAAGCGGTCGGTGTGGCTCATGCGAGGCCTGCTTGGCATATCGCAAATACAGGCAACGGAATACACTCGCTCTTTCGCCTCGTTCGCATTACGGGACGAGGCCCCTCAGTGGATTGTCGAATTTGATGCGTCCCTGACGGGCATTGGCATAATCTGGTACGAGGTGGATCAGGCGGGCGTGGAACGCGCAGTGGGGTGCTGCTCCATAGCAATAGAATGGATGAACCTTACAGTCAGTAATTACCAGAATACCGTCGAATTCCTGGCAGGAATGATAGGAATAAGGGAACTGGCGAGGAGGGGACACAGGAACGTCTGTGTTCGCTTTAGAGGGGATAGCGTCTCGGCACTAGCGTGGGCACGAAGAGATGGATTCAGGAGCGATCTCGTGCAGAATGCGGCCATCGCATACGTAGTAACAAAATGGAGGACGGGAATTGAGGTGGGAAGTACGATCCACCTACCCCATGGGGTATATGATTACAACTGGCGAACGGACTGGCTGTCCCGAGGCCACACGAGGGAACAGGTCCTGTGGAGGGATGGAAATGACACCGAGGTCTTGGAAACGGAAGGAAGTAGACTGAGCGAAACCATGGAAACATGGGACGTGGACGCAAAGGAGCTGTTGGAATTGTGCCACCCGGATAGACCTCTGGGGTCCCAAGACGTGTTCTTGGATTGGTGGAAGGGGCTCAACACTGCCTTGTTTAACTAAAAACAAGGCTACTAACCGTTACAAATCTGTTTTCACCAATTATCACACAGGCGCGCTGGATACGGTGCTGGAGGTGCTGACTGCACGCCACGCAGGACCACCAGGAGGGACCGCACAGCCAGCGGAAGGAGGTACGAGCGTGGAGGACGCTATGACGCCGGTCAAAAAGACGCTCTCCCCGAGGGAAAAGGGACCGAGCCTGGACATGACGGTAGCTCCGCCATCAGGAGTTCGACGAGTGGGGCAAGGAGCGCACCCAAGTGGAACAACGG
>CALGTP010000200.1 GCA_937902105.1 uncultured Actinomycetes bacterium | reverse complement strand
CGCAACGCACGGCCCCGACGGCGACGCTAGTAAGACATTGGTTGTGTGTGGTGTAGTGTGCGATGGAAATGGCATGGACCCACAATGCTCAATGGTAATTGGTATAACAAGATAGCGTGGGAATTGATTATTATTGTGTGAATTGATTCGGGAGTTTCAGACGCCGCTCCGCGAGCCGTCGTTGCGCGCGGGACGCGTGGTACTCTTACACTGTCCTGCGTGTTGCGAGCTCCCGATGGAGACAGTCAAGGACAATGAAGACTCGCCCGTGCATCCTCGTTGTCTTCAACAGGAGTACGGCAATTCGGGTGGAGGAGGAGAACATAACGAGGCCCCCAGGGACACAGAAGCGCCTCCAGAAGCGGATGCAGATGATGATGACGAGCCCGATGATGATGACGACATGTCTGAGGATGAAAAAATGCCTGCGGCATACCTCGATCAAGAGTCGGACGTCGAGGACATGACACTCGAGGAGCTAGCAGCTGGCAGACGAGTTGTTCAGGAAGCACCTCTTCCCAGCGTCAAGATGTCATTGTTGGTAGTCAGCGGCGCCGTCAACGTGTCCTTGTCAACGTGGTTCGATTGGAGCTCTAACATCGTCGAGGGCATGGAAGCGGAGAGAAAGGATGCCATCAAGCAGGAGCCAACATTTCGCGTTCAATCTGACAATTGCAATCATGAATCAAAGGCTCGCTCGGAACGCTCAGCAGACGATCACGATGAAGAGATGAAGGGAGGCTCCGAGGATGGCACTCTTCATGGTGCTGAAGCTCTAAATCCAAGTCTTCTGAAGAGCATGGAGCAGGTCATTTCCAGGGAGATCCAAAAGCCATCATGTCTATATGAGCCGGACCTCAACATGACAATGCCTTGCCCCTGGAGGGGCAGCTGGGACACCGATAAGGCGAACCCGAACGTGTACATGATTATTGCTACGCGTCTCCGACCCAAACCCGGTGCCGCGAGTGCCACGATACGTGGTCGCGAACCACGTATCATGATCGAGATGGGCCAAATGGTCGCCAAGCACAAGGAACGACTCTTCCGCCACGTCGTGAGCTTCATGCTGTACGCGGTGAAGCCAGAAGTCATCGTGGACTTTCAGCGTGCTCATGGTGCCGTGCCCTTTGGCAAGTGGTTGGTCGTGCTGGACCATCCTCTCTGGCCATCCCTGTGCTTCGAGCAGCCGCACAATGTTGAGTTCATCGACGCAAAGGGGTTCGCCGAGTGGCACGTGGATCGCATAAAGCCCAAGAACGTGTTCTTTCAGGACATTGCTAACCTGCTTCAGCAGCTACAAGATGCTCGAGTGAATGGAGTTTCACGGGCCTCAGCGTGGATTGAATCCCTACTTCTCGGTGGCGAAGTGAACGTCAACCCAATCTCGATTAAGTTGCTGGATGACGTCCACAGAGAAGTGGTGTCAGCTGAAAAGGCTCGGCTCAAGCACGAGAAGGACGAGATGTTAGCTGAAAAGGCTCGGCTCAAGCACGAGAAGGACGAGAGGGTGAAGGAGGAAGCAGCAAAGGTTCGCGAACAACAAGAATCACAGGATGCAGCAAAGGCTGCAGCACAGGCTGAGAAGGAAACCACAGTTCGGCTTGCCAAGGAGGAGAAGGAGGCGCAAAATCGCCTGAAGCAAGTCAAACTTGAGGAACAGCAACAAAAGGATAAGGAAGAGAAGATGCAGAAAAGAAAGGCTGATGAAGCTCAGGCTGCCAAAGATGCTGAAGAGAAGGCGCGGGAGCAACAAGCTCTGCAAGCTGCAAACGCTCAGGTTCCTCCAAACACTCCTTGCTGGTTGATCTCATCATCTTCGTCTCGCAGCGCGCGCCGCCGCGTCATAGTTCTCGAAGCTGTTTTTAGACAAGGAACAGGCGTCGTCTACAAGTACCAACACACCGGCGAGCAAAGGTTTCGATATGCCACCTACAGCGAGCTTCAGATATGCACCACGGAAGAGCTTTCACCATATGCAACCGCACCCACAGGTCCACCCGCAGGTGCACCAGCAGCCAGCTCTACTACTGGGCCCCCCGCCAGCAAGCAGCATGCCATGGAAGGCGATGTGCCCTCCCGGATGGTCACGCCCTCCGGCGCTGGTGCCGCCGGCTTCGGCGCTGGTTCCGCCGGCCCGCCCATGCCGCCGC
>CALGTP010000199.1 GCA_937902105.1 uncultured Actinomycetes bacterium | reverse complement strand
GTTCGGATTGCACTCTGCAACTCGAGTGCATGAAGCTGGAATCGCTAGTAATCGTAGATCAGCGTGCTACGGTGAATACGTTCCCGGGTCTTGTACACACCGCCCGTCACACCATGGAAGTTGGTTCTACCTTAAAGCAGATTGCTAACCGCAAGGAGGCGTTTGACCAAGGTATAGTCAGCGACTGGGGTGAAGTCGTAACAAGGTAGCCGTAGGGGAACCTGCGGCTGGATTACCTCCTTTCTAAGGATAACTAAAAACTTGTTTTTTAGTTCTCACTTAACATAGACAAATATGACCGTCCTCGTTTCTCTTCCATTTATCTCTGGTAGATTATTAATTAATAATCATTGGAAGAGCCTAAATGTAATGTCAATGGGCCGGTAGCTCAGTTGGTTAGAGCACACCCTTGATAAGGGTGGGGTCGAAAGTTCGAGTCTTTCTCGGCCCACCATTATTTTTTAGTTGGGGGATTAGCTCAGCTGGGAGAGCGCCTGATTTGCATTCAGGAGGTCAGCGGTTCGATCCCGCTATCCTCCACCAAACCATGAGAAATTTTTATACATTGTTAATTTGAAGAAAATATTTTTTTTATATCCGTAGGAACAAATTTATTTGTTCTTACAATTTAAAAATTCATAATCACAAAAAATTATTTATAATTTTTTGAATACACAGAAAAATTTTTTCTGTGCATAAATCAAGCGTTTAAGAGCATATAGTGGATGCCTTGGCACTGAAAGTCGATGAAGGACGTGATAAACTGCGATAAGTTTCGGGGAGTTGTTTGTAGGCTTTGATCCGAAAATTTCCGAATGGGAAAACCCAACTCTTTAAGAGTTACCTTGCACTGAATACATAGGTGTAAGGAGATAACCTAGGGAACTGAAACATCTAAGTACCTAGAGGAAAAGAAATCAATTGAGATTCCGTTAGTAGTGGCGAGCGAACGCGGAGGAGGCCAGTAACTTTTTTTGTACAACTAGAATAACCTGGAAAGGTTAACCATAGAGGGTGATAGTCCCGTAAAGGTAAAAGCAATTAAAGTTCTCGAGTAAGGCGGGACACGTGAAATCCTGTTTGAAGATAGGGGGACCACCCTCTAAGCCTAAATACTCTTCAGTGACCGATAGTGAACTAGTACCGTGAGGGAAAGGTGAAAAGAACCCCTATTAGGGGAGTGAAATAGAACCTGAAACCGGATGCCTACAATCAGTCGGAGCTCTATATGAGTGACGACGTACCTTTTGTATAATGGGTCAGTGACTTTATCTGTGCAGCAAGCTTAAGCCGAAAAGGTGTAGGCGTAGCGAAAGCGAGTCTGAATAGGGCGATGAGTTGTACGGATAAGAACCCGAAACCTAGTGATCTAGTTATGAGCAGGTTGAAGGTAAGGTAACACTTACTGGAGGACCGAACCGGTGCCTGTTGAAAAAGGCTCGGATGACTTGTGATTAGGGGTGAAAGGCCAATCAAACTGGGAGATAGCTGGTTTTCCGCGAAAACTATTTAGGTAGTGCGTTGAATAATAAGATCTTGAGGGGTAGAGCACTAAATAGGCTAGGGGGAAGAAATTCTTACTAAACCTAATAAAACTCCGAATACTCAAGATTGTTTCTCAATAGACAGACGGTGGGAGCTAACTTCCATCGTCGAGAGGGAAAAAACCCAGACCACCATCTAAGGTCCCAAAATCGTAGTTAAGTGTGAAAGGATGTGAAGACTCCAAAACAGCCGGGAGGTTGGCTTAGAAGCAGCCATCCTTTAAAGAAAGCGTAACAGCTCACCGGTCTAATTAAGAGACTTTGCGCCGAAGATGTAACGGGGCTCAAACTACGTACCGAAGTTGTGGATTTAAAGTGTCTACGGACATTTTATCTGGTAGCGGAACGTTCTGTAAGTCTGCGAAGGGATACCCGCGAGGGGTCCTGGAGATATCAGAAGTGCGAATGCTGACATAAGTAGCGACAAACAGAGTGAAAGACTCTGTCGCCGAAAATACAAGGGTTCCTGCGTAAAGTTAATCTTCGCAGGGTTAGTCGGCCCCTAAGGCGAGGGCGAAAGCCGTAGTCGATGGGAACAAGGTAAATATTCCTTGACCTGATGGTAGTGACGGATCTCGTATATTGTAAGTTCTTATTGGATTGAACTTGCCTTGAAGAGGTCCCAGGAAATAACTCCATCATTAAGACCGTACCCTAAACGGACACACGTGTATTGGTAGAGAATACCTAGGCGCTTGAGAGAATGATGTTGAAGGAACTCGGCAACTTGCCTCTGTAACTTCGGGATAAAGAGGGCCTTATTTTGCGCAAGCAGAGTAAGGTGGCACAAGCCAGGGAGTAGCGACTGTTTAACAAAAACACAGGACTCTGCTAACACGTAAGTGGATGTATAGGGTCTGACGCCTGCCCGGTGCCGGAAGGTTAAAGCAAGATGTGCAAGCATCGAACTGAAGCCCCGGTGAACGGCGGCCGTAACTATAACGGTCCTAAGGTAGCGAAA
>CALGTP010000198.1 GCA_937902105.1 uncultured Actinomycetes bacterium | reverse complement strand
GGGATGACGTCAAGTCCTCATGGCCCTTACAAGCTGGGCTACACACGTGCTACAATGGCGACTACAGTGGGATGCAAAAGGGCGACCTCTAGCAAATCTCCAAAAGTCGTCTCAGTTCGGATTGCACTCTGCAACTCGAGTGCATGAAGTTGGAATCGCTAGTAATCGTAGATCAGCATGCTGCGGTGAATACGTTCCCGGGCCTTGTACACACCGCCCGTCACACCATGGGAGTTGGTTTTACCCGAAGGCGTTTCGCTAACCGCAAGGGGGCAGGCGACCACGGTAGGGTCAGCGACTGGGGTGAAGTCGTAACAAGGTAGCCGTAGGGGAACCTGCGGCTGGATCACCTCCTTTCTAAGGATGTTCCTTCAGAACCGGTTCGCCGGTTTTATCGGAACGCTTAGACATCAATGGCCAGTCAGGCCATATCGTGCGGGACAGCCGCCGTCTTCGTTTCTCTTTCTTCCAAAGGACGAGCCCGCCCGGGGTTTGCGCATCTGCGCGTCTCTGGTGCGGATCGGGCTTGTAGCTCAGTTGGTTAGAGCGCGCGCTTGATAAGCGTGAGGTCGGAAGTTCGAGTCTTCCCAGGCCCACCAGTTTGGTAGGCAGTAGGGAGTAGGCAATAGGCAGTAGGTTTAGGCCTCAGTCTTGCTATCTCTTTCTTCTACTGCCGACTGCCTACTGCCTATTCCCTTCTTTGGGGCCATAGCTCAGTTGGGAGAGCGCTAGCTTTGCAAGCTTGAGGTCGTCGGTTCGATCCCGTCTGGCTCCACCATTCGCTTTGTGCGGGTGTGGTTGGCGGGGATCCCGGCGCTTGGCGGAAAGCCGCTCACAAGCTCGTCCTTTGTATCAAGTTTCGCATCGCCTTCGGGCGCGTGCGCAAGTGATATCTGACATCGTAAAGAGGAAGCATGCACCGGTTTAGACCGACATCAGCATGTATTGAACCAGAGCTTTCGGGCTTTTGGGGAGATGCATCGCCGTCGTTCTTTAGTTTACCAGATGGACGTCGCCTGACCGCACGTTCCCGGGCATGTTTGAAGCAAAACTGGTCTTTTCTATCGTATCCTTGCTGAATTTAGGTTCAGCTCTTTCTGAAGGTCTCTGCCGAGGTCCTTCAGGGGGTGGATATTGATAATGAGAGCGATCAAGTGCAATAAGGGTATCCGGTGGATGCCTTGGCGCTGAGAGGCGATGAAGGACGTGGTACGCTGCGATAAGCTGTGGGGAGGTGCGAACAACCTTTGATCCGCAGATTTCCGAATGGGGAAACCCACCTTCGATCTCTGTTATTCCGAAGATGACGTCTTGAGGGGCACACCCTTGGGATGGCGTCGTTTTGTCTGTGGGCTTGCTCATGGACAGGATGTCTTCGGACTAGCAGAGATCACAGAGAAGGTATTTGTGCCTGAATACATAGGGTACAAAAGCAAACCCGGGGAACTGAAACATCTAAGTACCCGGAGGAAAGGACATCAACGAGACTCCGTTAGTAGTGGCGAGCGAACGCGGACCAGGCCAGTGCCTGTAATTTTCTAACCGGAACCGACTGGAACGTCGGGCCTTAGTGGGTGATAGCCCCGTACGGATTTCGAATTTTACAGGCCTTGAGTAGGGCGGGACACGTGCAATCCTGTCTGAACACGGGGAGACCACTCTCCAAGCCTAAGTACTCCTCAGCGACCGATAGCGAACAAGTACCGTGAGGGAAAGGTGAAAAGCACCCCGACAAGGGGAGTGAAACAGTTCCTGAAACCGGATACCTACAAACAGTAGGAGCCCAAGGTTCGTCCTGGGTGACTGCGTACCTTTTGTATTATGGGTCAGCGACTTAAAGTAACGAGCAAGCTTAAGCCGTTAGGTGTAGGCGCAGCGAAAGCGAGTCTGAACAGGGCGTTTCAGTTCGTTGCTTTAGACCCGAAACCGAGTGATCTAGCCATGAGCAGGCTGAAGGTGCGGTAACACGCACTGGAGGGCCGAACGGGTGCCTGTTGAAAAAGGCTCCGATGACTTGTGGTTAGGGGTGAAAGGCCAACCAAACTCGGAAATAGCTGGTTCTCCGCGAAATATATTTAGGTATAGCCTCGCGTGAATACTCCAGGGGGTAGAGCACTGGATGGGCTAGGGGGGTTCACAGCCTTACCAAACCTAACCAAACTCCGAATACCTGGAAGTAATGCGCGGGAGTCACACAGTGGGTGCTAACGTCCATTGTGGAGAGGGAAACAACCCAGACCAACAGCTAAGGCCCCTAATTCGTGGCTAAGTGGGAAAGGATGTGGGAATCCCAAAACAACCAGGAGGTTGGCTTAGAAGCAGCCATCCTTTAAAGAAAGCGTAACAGCTCACTGGTCTAAATAAGGGTTCCTGCGCCGAAGATGTACCGGGGCTCAAGCCACGAGCCGAAGCTTTGGGCGCAGCAATGCGCGGTAGCGGAGCGTTCTGTAAGCTGGTGAAGGGGTAGCCGTGAGGCGCCCTGGAGGTATCAGAAGTGCGAATGCTGACATGAGTAACGACAAACAGAGTGAAAGACTCTGTCGCCGAAAGTCCAAGGGTTCCTGCGTAAAGTTAATCTGCGCAGGGTTAGCCGGTCCCTAAGGCGAGGCCGAAAGGCGTAGTCGATGGGAACCACGTTAATATTCGTGGG
>CALGTP010000197.1 GCA_937902105.1 uncultured Actinomycetes bacterium | reverse complement strand
GGAGGTCAACCCCGTTCTTCTTGACAACACAAGAAAATCCAGCAAACGCTTTTATGTTGGCAACCACATCCCATTCCCATAAGTAGCCAATGTCTTTCCGTTCCCAGTACTTAACAAATTCAGCTTCTGAACCACCAACAAACACATACTGACATTCAAGCTCACGAAAAATGCAACTCGACTTCCCTTCCCATTCAACCACATGGCACTCCTGTGAGTAGTACGATGCATCTTCGGCTGGTAGGCATTGCAGCATGTCAACGGAACGAGACTCCTTTGGTTCAACTATACGGTCTGCAATCAAAGGCACCTGCTTTGCTTTTAGGTTACCTGACTTCAAGTACCCCATTGCATCCATAGGCACCTTCAAGAGTTGCGAGACTGCTGAGTGGGCGCCAGTCAGGACAAGTCCCCGGCGCTCCCTGGCTAGCCAGGCTGCTCTGTCAAGTATACCAGCTGATACTTTCCTGGAAGCCAGCGAGCGAGAAGAATTGTCCTTCATACGTGCACCAGAAGCTTCTCGAATAGGTTGCCTGTTGTAAACCTCACCTTCTGCCAGACCATTGAGCACCGCCGTCATTGCTGAGGCAATTCGCCATACCTCCATCTTTTGCTTATGACGTTTTCTAATCCGGTGCGAGGTCGAGGCCGAGCGATGAGGTAGAGGAGGTGGTGGCACTGGTTCAGCCACCGAGGAAAATCCTGCGACCTCCTTGGCCAGAGTGGCAGCATCAGGAACAACTGCCACTCGCACCCACTGTGGTGTAGAGCCTCGCGCTGGGTGCGACTTGAGGCCCTCCAGTAGGTTCGTACCGGGCGATCAGCCCTGGGTGCCATCGGCACCCTTCGCATCACCCTTCCTGGCCTTTGCCTTGCCAGCTGGGTGACCTCCTCCTTTCGTGGTTCCTTTGGACTCTCCCTTGCGACCACCTCCTCCGCCAGTAGTCCCATCGCCCTTGCCACCTCCGCCACCACCCTTTGAGCCTCGTTGTGTCCTCTGGAACTCGTACTTCGAGTGGAGGGAGGCTTCGTCGACCAACCAGTTAGGTGCCACGTCGGCAGCCATGCCAGGTGGCCGGATGGCAAGCATGTGGAGAGCAGCTTGGCGATCGCCAGTTCGCCTGGCATGGACGAAACTAGCAAGTTTCCTCAACTCAATCTCAAGCTGGTCCGAGGTGGATAGAAGTCGCATGAGAGCACTCTCAGTCTTGCAGCTGGATGCAGCGAAATCGACCTGAGTGGCTGAAGTAAACATTTCGGCATACTGGGGGAGGCTTCGTTTGTCGAGCGGGAACTGGTCATTGACCCAGGCCCTGATGGACTGGTAGCCTTCAGCTCTCATCGACCGATAGACTTCTGGGCCTGCGCGTTGTAGATCAGGGGGCAACCTGAGGTGGTAGTTGGCAGCCTCGGGGTTGTCCCATCCCTCGCCATCATCCATGTTGGCAAGGATGTGTGCTGCTGCTCCATGTGAGGGTGCCCCCATGGACTCCCAGCTGCTGAGCTCCTTTCGAAGAGTCTCGAACCTTGGCGCTGTCTTCGTGTCATTGCCAACCCAGCCATGAGTCTGCAAGAGAGGGACGAGCTCTGGTTGGAGTCCATAGGTCCCATGTTCCTTGGTTACTCCACTCCAGAATATCAGCGGCCAATTTGGCAAGGCGCTCCTGCAGCTGTACGCGTGGATGAGCACATCCTTGATGCGAGCCGCCTGGGCTTTAAGCTGAGTAGGAGGTGAACCTGCAACTGGAGCGTAGACTTGATTCGCCAGTGGTGCAGCAACACAGCCACAGGAGCATGGATCATTGCACGAGGCGAAGTCGCATCGTTCGCACCTGGAGGCTCCAGTCCTCAGGCACACATGGCAGAGCAATGAGCTTGCTACAATGCCTGGAGGAGGAGCAACATATCGGTGGGCCGGATATTCGACCCCAGCGAGTCTTACTCGTCCCCAAGGGGTGTTGTTGAGAACCTCGCCCGAGTTGAGTAAAATTGAGCAACAGTCGCGGCCGAAGGACAGCATCGTTCCTGTGCAATCAGACCACCGGGCAATGTCTTCGGTAGAGAGGATAATGACCTTGTCATTTATCCGAGCCTGCTCAAACCCATAATTGGCTGCACCGCTTTCTGGAGAAGGAACTGCTGCCTGGACGGCAGGTGCGATCAAAGGTGGTACTGGTGCACCTGGGGGCTCTTGCCCTGCCCGATTGTTCGGCAGAGGCGGGGCCCCAGGGGGAGGAGGCAAGGGTGGCAGGGTTGGCCCTGCCTGCTGAGCTGCAAGTAGTTGCCGCCTCAACCCTTCGTTCTCTTCCCTCAATTGTGCAGATGATGAGACAACGGATGCCGCATCATCGTCGATGACAACGCGCCTCACAGCGGCCTGCCTAAGTATCATGTCACCGCCAACGTTCCATCCATAGAACATCCACCATCCAAACATCAGCCATGAGATGGATGCTATCATTGTACCGAAGATGCGATTCCTGCCTGAAGCAGGGAGATTTGCTGCAAGTGTGCATAGCATGGACAAACCAAAGAGCCACTTCATAATAGATCTCTTGCTCCAATCCGGCCACTTGGGCCCATACACAATGTCGATATTGCGGAGTAGTACCATCACATCTTCCCAAGCTGCAACATCCTCCTCAAAGGGTTTCATTCTGACAGCAACCTTCGTCCCTGACACACCGTGAGCATAGCAATTCCACAAAAGCTCTGAAGTCTGTTCGTTGTCTAGGCCGGCCTCGCAGGCATGTGACAGAGTACTTCATAGAGCGGGCGAATGACATGGGCTGCCCCACTATTGGAAGGGACAGCCGGAAGGCCACGCATTCGGATACGTAGAGTGGACACCGCTTCTGAAACATCCGTGTCATTTGGTGAAGACACACAAACACCGAGCACCGTATCTTTGATGGCGGATAGTGCATGCGCGCTCACTGAAGGAGCCATACCGATGAGTTGTCAATGCCTGTAATAATTTAGCACATCATGGCTGCTTCTTTTAACAGTTTATTCTTGAACCCCTGGAAAAACTTGCGGTTTTTAACAAAGCTCACATGCAGCTATGTAGTGCTACGGTCAACCTGCGACGAAAATACAATAAGAGAACATCCGTGGAACACTGAATTATATAATTATCGTATGTGTGCAGGTGATGCGCTGGACGGAAAAGCCTCAATGACCAATTGCCCCCCTATGGGTCCCAACCCTATCCATTGGACATTGAGGGGGGGAGTTTACTGCATGTGTGGTTTGGACTGCTGTGTGCAAAGAAGCTGCGTAGCGTTCTTTTCAACAGGCAACTAAGCTTTCCACTGAAGCTCCTTCATGTCACAGAGCGAATCCAAATGAGCTCACATGGCTAAAGGCGAGCAGGCCGACATTTGGCCAGTTTTCCAAAACAGAACCTAATAGAACCCTCGCTCCCTTTTCTGCCATTTAACCCATCATCACTTGCGTTCATCTTACATGTATGAATTGAAGTGCGCTTTGATCAGACGTGGACAGTAAGGGCTTGTAGCAACTTTGCCACTAAGCTTCCTTAAGTTGACAATTAAGCCAGCCTGAATTTCAGCCCGAAAATTTAGAGCAATATACGCACATATAACAGCAGTCCCAAACCCCCTACCGGTATCAATTCCTAACAGTGCAAATGAACTCCACCACAACATGTGGATGATGCGAAGCCATTTTGCGCATTTGCCAATCATGAGAGATGTGAGTGGTATGCCGAAACCAGCTGCAGCATTATCTACCTTGACGCGAACTGCTGGTAAGGTGTGAACTAGTTCACACACGCCTCTCATGACC
>CALGTP010000196.1 GCA_937902105.1 uncultured Actinomycetes bacterium | reverse complement strand
GCGACTCTTGCACCGATCATGTCCTCCAATGGAAATGTTTTGGCTACTGCCGCGGCGCGCCAACTGGCCGATCTTTTGGGCATTGACCTCAGTCAGGTTCCCTATGACGCGCAAGATGGTCGCATCACTAAAGACGGCGTCGCAACGTATGTGCGCTCACGACTATCCGTGCCATCTCCTTCCACGGCGCCCGCCCCCTCCGCCGTGCAACAGTCAGCATTGGCCCCCGCTAGTCAAACACCTACTTCAATCAAGAAGATTTCTGGTATGCGCGGCACGATTGCCAAGCGCATGCATTCCTCGTTGCAAGAGATGGCGCAACTGACGCTGCACATGGACGCCGATTTCGATGCCATCGTGAAGGATCGTGATGATCGCAAGGGTGCGGGAGGCACTGCAAGCCTTCCAGGTTTCACCGATTACATCATCGCTGCCACCGCACGGGCATTGAAGTTGCATCCAATCGTCAATTCACAAGTCACCGCTGAGGGGATTGCTCTTCTTCCCGAGATTCATGTGAGTATGGCCGTGGCTCTTGACGAGGGATTGATTGTTCCAGTCATCAAGAACACCACGTCCCTTGACTTATCTTCATTGGCCTCTGAGACAAAGCGTCTTTCGGGCGCTGCGCGGGATGGCAAATTGACTCTGAGTGAACTTGAGGGTGGAACCTTCTCAGTGAGCACTCTTGGAATGTTCGGCGTTGATGGCTTCACGCCTGTGATCAATCCGCCCAACACTGCAATCTTGGGTGTCGGTCGCTTGCGCGATGACGTAGTCGTGAATGCCAAGGGGAAGGTCTCCACCGTTAAGCGCATGACATTGAGCCTCACATGGGATCATCGCGTGTTTGATGGTGCGCCCGCTGCCGAGTTCTGCAAGTCGATCGTTGATCTTCTTGCTGATCCCTCAGCGCTGAACAAGTAACTCTCGCGTCTCGGGGTTCAACTTCAACTTCCATCCGCCTTCGTGCGCTGCATGATGGTGCCGTGAGCACAGTGGGACCAAGTTATTCAGGTCAGTTGCCCCACCCCCAGTAACCGCATTCACCCAATAGTCAATATGGTGTGGCTCGCAGTGGCTGAACTTCACAGGACAACCATCAATTGCACAGGTCGCATACACTGCCGCCAGTGCCCGACGTTGATAGGCCGTGGCTAACCGTTTCGATTTTCCGACATCAAGGGGGACACTTTTGCCGTCAAGTACCAGCGGAATGATCTCGGCTTCACAGGCCAAGCGTCGAATCGTTTCAACAGTGAGTTCTGATCCATTCAGCGTCCGACATGTACGTGGGTCGCCAAGACCGGAATCCCGCACACCACCCGCCAATAACTCGTAGTCAATATGCACAACGATCTCAGCACGGGCTGGACGAGGGCATGGAGAACTACTGGGTGATGATTCGTCCCCTGGTCCCTTTGCATGCCCCTGCAATAAGGCCACGAGTGCCAAGGCACGGCGATGGTCATTGGGTTGCACGGATGAATCGCATTCGACAGGTACTTCTTTGTCGCCAGAGTGAAACATCGCTTCGACTCCGGCGTCAAGCAGTGCGGTCAAGACAGAACCACGCTCGGGATCAAACTTGCCGAAGAGGTTGGTCATACCCTCGGCGTCGACCCAATGACGAAGGAAGGTCTGTCTGCGCTGCTTCTCAAAATGACTGATGCCACCGTCATCAGCGAGAGACCGCACAGTGTGCTTGACGAACTGAGAAAACTCATCAGCGGTCATCGTTTGTGCAGTCTCCAATAGTTCGGATGCACGTTCAACTAATCGCTCAGATTGCTCGCCCATTGTCTTGAGGCCACTTGACAGAGCATCAACATGAGCGGAAGTCACATTGCCTTCGGCCAATGCCTCGCCGAATACGGGGATGAAGCCAATGGTTTCGGTTCGGGCCATCACTTTGCGCACATCAGAGCCGGACAATCCACTTTCACGGATGAGTTCAACTTCGGGCATCACGGATTCGTGAGCGAGGGAGGCAGATTTCATCGCTTCAATGATCTGCGACTGCATTGCATCAAGCCAGGAACGTACATGACGAATAGCGATATTTGACTCTCGCAATTCAGCAACGGATTGCGAAGAAAAATCACTGCCGCTCAAATTGTGCACTCGATCAAGAACACTCGAACTATTCATGGACTTCACCTCCCGACATTGACAATCAAGTAATTTTCCAACTAAACGTCGTGGGAAGTCGACAATCAAAGATTACTTCAGGGGTGCAACAGAGTTAAGGGAAAATATGATCGCTCACAAAACTTTTGAAAATATTTATTGCCTAGCCGCGGGCGGCTTCAACGACTGGCAAGAAACGTTCGGGGACATCGAGCCAATCTTCGGGTTTTTCAATGTCCTGCCAGAAGTTGTGTTCGAGAGTCAACTCCACAAAGCCAGCTTCACGACAGGCGGTGGCATCGGCAACAAGTGCTGCCATGTTGTCCCCGTCAGCGGCACGAGGAGCGAGTGGTCCTTGTACAAATGAGCGATAATAAACCTCAAGTGGCTTTTGATCAGCCGTGCGTTGCTCATTGAGACCAGCCACTATCTTCTGCACCTTGCCGATCGGCATGCCCGCAGGATTCCATGCATCAAACCACTTCGCGGTGCGTGCCATTCCGTCTGGCGACCACATACCCGACAACAATTTCGGACGCGGGCTCTGCACTGGCTTGGGATTCACGAACGAACTTGGTATTGAAAAGATAGATCCGTCATACGACACCGGGTCCTCTTGCCAACAGGCCAACATCGCCGGAATGAAATCATCCATTCGCCGACCGCGAGTTTCGATCTCTGTGCCAGACGCAATGTGCTCTTCAGCATTCCAACCCACACCAAGTCCGACAATCAAGCGACCATCACACATGTGATCAATTGTCGCCAGGCGTTGCGCCAAGGGAACGGGCCAGTGATTACCCGCAACCAGAATACTTGTTCCTAAACGAACCTTCGACGTGATACCGGCAACAAAAGCCAACATCTCGGTCGGCGCGAAAACCGACTTGTACTGATGCGGAGGCAAGCGATCAGTTCCGCCATATCCACGAATCGGCTTTTCGGGATACATGAAGTGGTCTTGCACCCATAACGCTTCATACCCCATCGCCTCGGCCCGACGAGCAAACTCAGCGACAATGTCAGCCCGTACGTGAGGTCCAAGTTGTGGCAAACACAAACCAACACCAGTCATGGTCGGCGTCCCATCACAGAAATTTCTTCCAACGACACAAGGCTGAAACTAAAAGTCGCAAAGTCCATGACAGACCGAATCAGTAATTCGTGATTCGACCGGCGTCGATACCCGTACGGAAAAGGTCGTTTAAATCACCATCGGAAGTTTTCAGCAATGCATCCAACCAGCCGTGAACATATTGGGCTCCACCTTCATTACGACCAAAGTGCAGAACCTTTTTCGCTCCAGTTTTTACCGTGCGCTGAATCTTGAGTCCAGTTGCGTAGTCCTCATCACGCACAACGTTCTCTAAAAAGGCGATCTGCTGATTGGCTGCATCAATGAATTCGTCGGTCAGTGGCGCAGTCGAGATGAAGTCCAAGTAGGTCACCGATTCCTCGGCAGTAGCACCGGGAAAGACGCGTCCGACTTGATAAAACTTGTGTCCTAAGATTTCGAATCCAGCGATCGAACCGTGAGGGAAAATACTCCACACCCCACCGGTCAAAACTGACTCCGGCCATTCCGAGGTCGGACGATCTTCCAGTTTCGCCCAGTTGCCACGTGGTCCTGTTACCCGCTGATGTGGTCCGACACGATGGAATAAAGCGTCTGGTGACAT
>CALGTP010000195.1 GCA_937902105.1 uncultured Actinomycetes bacterium | reverse complement strand
TGCAATCTCCGCATTCAGATCTCCAAGAAGAACGAGATGGTCAAGGCTTCCTTCATCGATCCGCAGGCTCTTCAAGAAGCCAGGGTGGCGAAGAAGGAACACAAGAATCTCGTGAATCAGAAGGTGGGCAAGATCGCGGCACAGATTCAGAAGGAATCTCTGAGCAAGTGAATCTTCATGGATACTTTCAGGAGGTATGGACACAGCGAAAGCATGCAGTGCTTATGTCAGACTGTTTCCATTTATCCTCTGAACCCTCGGCTCCATCACGACTCAAGCAGAGCATTCCTAAGTCAAATCGCGAAAATCGACCTAAACTTCAAAGTATATCTAGTGGAACTAGGAAAAGAATTATAGGAGACCTCAAATTGAACAGCGAACAGGAACAATTATGTCATGCTCTATTTGATGTGAGTACCAGCGAGCCAAGGTCCAACAATTCGTTCATCCCCACCGCCTGTAAGGAAATTGATTACCGAACCATTTCAGAAGTTTTCAGCAAACCAAGGTTTGGCAAGAGAGCCAGTAAACATCATTTGTGTCCTGGCCGATCTTTTGATTTACAACTCAATGACAATTTCCTTCACAAGGTGGAAAGGGACCGTTGCTTGGATCATCTCAAGCATCACAAGTACGGTTTAGTCACAGTTTCCGCACCATGTACCATGTTCTCTAGTTTGCAATATCTAGGTCCAGGTAGAAGTAAGGAAACTCTCATGAACGATGCCATTTTCCAGGTAAAACGTAAGAAAGCACTGATTTTGTTACAGTTTGCTATTGCGGTGTGTGAGCTTCAGAGAGACATAGGGGGTTATTTTCTACATGAACATCCGTGGGGAGCCGATTCCTGGCTGGATAGTAGAGTAACCAATCTGTTAAAGAAACCCAATGTTTGGTTGGCTAGAGGGGATCAATGTCGTTTTGATTTGATTGATGAAAATGGACAATTCATCAGAAAACGTACCGGATTCATGACCAACAGTCTGCATATACTCAATGCTCTGAATATCACGTGTGATAACAAACATACACATCAGTCATGTCACGGACAAGTCAACGGACAGTCCCGAGCAGCACAAGCGGCTGCATACCCTGACAAGTTAGTTGACACCGTTTTACGTGCCTACAAGGCTGAGGTCAAGGAAGTCACCAAGGATAAGTTTTGTTTTGTTGATGTTTACACCCTGTGTTGTTTACAAAACTGTGTGATGGAACATAACAACAAACATGAGAATGATTGGATTTCCTTGTTGAATCAGTCAGACAATTTATATGTCAAAGGAACAACCGCTTGCCTTAGTCAGCCAGGCGAGTTAGATCATGCCGAGGAACGAGTTCTCTCTCATTACTCCACTCTCTACTCTATCTATTCCTTCTCTCCTCTCTCAGGTGAATGCGATGATGACGATGACAACGACATCAACATCCCAAAGATATATTCACAGGAAGCAGAAGAAACAGAACAAGAGCAAGAACAAATTCAAGCTCCCATCGACTTGGAAGCCGTGCCGGTTGAAAGACGACAGACCATCTTGCATAAAATTGCTAGGGCTCATCATGGTTTAGGACACCCGGACAAAGCTAGATTTCTTAGGATTCTGAAAGCCGGGAAAGCTAGTGATTTGGTTATGGCCCTAGCAAGGAAATATGAGTGCTCACAATGCAAGAGTAACTCTCGTCCAAAACCGTGGAGGCGAGCAGCACCACCAAGGGAACTTGATATCAATGATTTGGTTGGAGTTGACACTATTATGGTGAAACATGATGACCAGAGTATCCGCTGTTTGAATATTATTGACTGGTCAAGCAGATTTCAATTGGTGATACCGCTCGACGACGCCAGTGCGGCATCTGCCAGAGCTGCCTATCGCATATGGATTAAATTCTTTGGACCACCTAAATTTATTAGGGTTGACCTAGGCGGTGAGTTCGCTAAGGAATTTGCCGATAGAGCTATGGCCGATGGAACTGAACTGGATCCATCCTCACTCGAGGCTCCGACCCAGAATGCTATCACCGAGCGAGAAGGTAAGACGTTCAAACATATGTTATCTCGGGGAAGTTTGGAGTATGGAACCATGACTCGTGCCGAATTCCATGAACTCATTGACGTCACCAACATGATGAAAAATCGTCTTTATCTACGATCTGGTTTTTCTCCAATTCAACGAGTCTTGGGGTATACTCCAAAGATCCCAGGAGGAATCATGAGTGGTGGTGAAGCAGATTTTTCTACGATTTCAATGATGGAAATGGGAGACGTCAACCTTCAGAAAGCTGAAAGAATGCGTTGTGCAGCAGGAAAGGCCTTCTTCGAGACTGAATGCAGTGCAACTCTCAAAAGAGCTATTTTGAGTGGTTACCGCAGAGTCCATGATTTTCAGATTGGACAAATGGTATGGTTTTGGTCAGTGGGAGTACATCATCTCAGAAAGGTTGCACATGTCAATTCAGCATCGAGAAGACCTGCATATCGTTTCTGGCATGGACCTGGCAGAGTCATTGCCACGCAGAATCCATCCAGTTTGTTCATTGCCTTTCAGGGACGCTTGGTCAAAGCAGCCCCTGAGCAATGCCGTATTAGTACAGAGGAAGAGCATATCAGTACCAGTGAGGTGCTGCAGAAGCTTTGTAAAGTTCGCGAAGATCTGGCTAGGACCAAGATCGCCGGCGTATATGATATCACCGGGCAGCCTCACCCTACCGTAACAGAAGGCGGTATTGCTCGGGCTCCTCTCAATCACGTTTCCACAGACAGTCCAGAACACCCCACAGGGGGACGCAGAAAACGACAGAAAGGAGCAGCCACAGAACACCGTGAACAAGCTCCAAAACGAGAAGCCTCACAATCAATACAAGAACTGGAACGCAACGACAACAATGATAATGACGATAACGACGAACCACCTGATCTTGTTCCAGAATCCGAGGATGAAAACGATAATGTTCCCATAGAAGAAGACTCCGAGGACGAGGACAACGATCAACCAATGATAGCTGAATCAGAGGATGCCCCTATGCAAAATCCGGAAGATGATATCGACTATATGGAAATAGACAAACAGATTTTGACTGCTATGTTAGATTCCTATAGTCTCAAAATGGCGTCCAAAGAAGTCACTCCCAAATACTTAAATGCGGCTGATCAGAAACGATTCGAACAGGCCACTATGAAGGAATGGAACACCAACGTGGACAACAAAGCCATTCGTGTCCTGGATTTCCAGAAATCACAACATACCAGACAGCAGAAGCCCAGTCGCATTATGAAAAGCCGTATGTTACATACCATGAAACCAATTGATAAATTGAACGAAATCGACCACTCTATGATTTTAGATTGTAGTGAGGCCGGTGACCCTTGTAAGGCCAAAAGTAGATGGATCGCTAGAGGAGATAACGACCCTGATGTTTTCGATGTTGAAAGCAATAGCCCTGATATTAGTCGCGATGGTTTTATGTTTGGCCTTCAATTGCTTTCTAGTTTAAAATGGCTCATACATTTTGCAGATTTCTCACAGGCCTTTATGCAAGGCGATCAGCTTCAACGCGGTGAAGAACTGTTTTGTGAAATGCCAAAAGGAGGAATCCCTGGTATGGACTCCCGGTGTCTCATTCAGAT
>CALGTP010000194.1 GCA_937902105.1 uncultured Actinomycetes bacterium | reverse complement strand
GGCTTCGACCCAAACGATGAGGAGGCAATCTTGAAAGTCATCAAGGCTTTCTATGGCCTAGCACATGCCCCACGGGCTTGGTGGGAAGACGTGGTAAAGACCTTGTGCAGTCAAGGCTGGCGACAACTGCAATCAGACAAGTGCGTTTTCATTCTGATGTGCGAGAAGGTTCCCGACAAGCCAGTCGGAGTCATTGGACTACACGTAGACGACTTTGTGATTGGCGGTGACCACAGCAACGCCACTTTCCTGCAGGCAAGGACCGAGCTCTACCACAGCTACAAGTGGGGCAAATGGGAAGCCGACGAATTCGACTTCGCGGGATGTCGCCTGCGACAATTCAAGGACTTCTCCATCACTTTGGATCAGGAGAAGTACACCGACCAGTTCATCGAGGAGATCCCGATGACCAAGGAGCGAGCAAAACAGGAAAAGAGTGAAATCACGGAACGCGAGCGTTCCTACATGAGAGGCTCTTTGGGTACGGTGAGTTGGCGGGCGCAACAATCAGGACCGCAGTTTGCGGCAGACACCGGTCTAGCTTTGAGCACAGTGACTCGAGCCACAGTGAGGGACCTGGTGGTCGTGAACAAACTGGTCAAGGATACCAGGAAGGCAGCATCACAAGCTCTGCGCTTCCACCATCACAACGGCATGTCATGGAGAGACATCGCAGTGATCACGTGGGCAGACGCCAGTCAGGGCAATCGGCCTGACAAGAGCTCCACAGTCGGCCTAGTGGCCGGTTTGGCACCTAAGACAATCTTAGATGGCGAGGAGACTGAGGTCAACCTCGTGAATTGGCGATCTACAAAGACACCAAGAGCAAGTCTTGGATCAAACGGTTCAGAAGTGCAGTCAATCACCATGTGCGAAGATTGGACCTACTTGATACGACTTTTCTGGTGTGAGGTCAATGGCATTCATCTTCAACGGTACAGATGGGATCAGATTATCCGAGAGAACAGCATCGGTGGTTTGGTCATGGATCCCAAAGGCATCTTTGATGCCGCTACACGTAACGAGAGTCCACTCCATGGACTTCGCTCTAGCCGTGCAGGCTACGAGTTGGTTTCAGCAGTCAAGCAGGCAAAGTTGACGGGCACACAACTTCGCTGGGTACACGGTGGCGCACAGTTAGCGGACACACTCACAAAGAGTGGTTATCCTGCTAGAGCTACCCTGGAACTGTTCTTCAAGAACGGGTTCCGCTGGCGCATCGTGCACGATGAGAAGTACGAGAGCAGCAGGCGCCGCACGCAGAAGGGCATGAAAGCCCTCCAGCAAGAAATACATGAGCAGGAAGTGAACTTCCTGAAGGCCTTGGCAACGTTCGCTGACGCTGAAGGTTACAATCATGCCGATGAATGGCAGGATTTAGATTCTGAAATGCCAGAAGGGCTCAGTCTTGTGCAGAATCTTAGAGACAGCCATCAACCATCCATAAAGACTTAGAAGAACTATAATAGGTGCAAGCTGTGAGGTTGATGGGTAAGTTTTTACCAATGGTTATCATCATGCTACCATTCTGGAGGGCTGCTCTTGGCCAAAACAAGTTGATTAGGTATGCATGTACATACGCGTATGTACATATCATCTGTGGCCCTCATGTTGACTCAAGTCTGTGGTGGGATTTCATGAAGTACAGATTTGACGCTGACATAGCAAAAGGAAACAAACACTGTTTGGTGGGTTACAGTACACACCACACAACATACGTGGACTTGTGTGTTCATAAACATATCGTGGCTGTGAGAAGCCACCAGTGGCAAACATAGTTGACCGAGAGTTAACCAAAACGCCAGTTGCATGGTAGCCGGAGCGCCTGCGTTGGCGCCGA
>CALGTP010000193.1 GCA_937902105.1 uncultured Actinomycetes bacterium | reverse complement strand
ACACCAATCACCGCTCCAACGGGAACAGTCTCACCTTCTGGAACTCGTATCTCAGTCAGAACTCCAGCGATCGGCGATGGGACCTCAGTGTCTACTTTGTCGGTGGAGACTTCAAACAAGGGTTCATCAGCAGCAACAGTGTCGCCAACTTTTTTGAACCAGCGCGTGATTGTTCCTTCAGTCACTGTTTCACCTAGTTGGGGAAGTGTTACCTCTGCCATGACAATCCTTTTCTCTGCGACCTAAGACTCACGCGTTCAAACTGCGACCGGTGAGAGATAACACAGTCTCACCGAAAAGTTCAGACAAACTTGGATGCGGCTGAATGAATTCGGCCACCTCAGCCACCGTGGCTTCCCAGTTCACCGCAAGATAACCGCCCGACAGTTGCTCGGTGACCCATGGGCCAACCATGTGCACACCCAAAATCTGTCCAGCTGTTCCATCAGCGTTGCGCTTAGCCACAATTTTCACCAAACCATCAATCTCACCCAAGATTTGGGCTCGACTATTACCGCGGAACTGATGCTTGGCGACAACGACATCCAAACCAGCGGCCTTAGCGGCATCTTCACCTGGACCAGACCAGGCCACTTCGGGATGACAGTAGATCGCCCACGGAACGCGGTCATAAGCAATGGGCATCGGACCTTCGCCCAACATGTGCTTCACGGCCAGAATCGCTTCGGCATAAGCAACGTGGGCTAGTTGCGGAGTGTTCACCAAGTCGCCAATGGCGTACACACCTGGTTCAGATGTCTGGCACCACGGATCTACGTCGACAAATCCACGATCACTGACCTTGACATTGGTGTTCTGCAAACCGAGTAAGTCGGCAAATGGACGGCGACCCACAGAGACCACGACGACATCAACTTCAAGTTGCTCTCCCTCGCCGAAACTGACAACGGTTCCACCACTTGGGGTGGGCGCATGACTTTTGACAGCGACGCCAGTGCGAATGTCAATGTTCTTCTTTTTAAACGACTTCACCACGACATTGGCGACATCAGTATCCAGACCCGGCAAGATCTTTGGTAAGCCTTCAAGAATCGTGACAGCCGAACCCAAGTCGGCAAAAGTTGAGGCAAATTCGCAACCAATCGCTCCACCGCCGATCACCGCTACTCGCGCTGGAATGTAATCAAGGTCAAGAACTTCATCGCTTGTCATAATCGGTCCGCCACGATCAAAGCCAGGAATCGTGCGCGGCACAGAGCCTGCTGACAAGATGATATGGGCCCCTTGAGCGACAGCAGTTGAGCCATCGACCATCGTGATATTGACGGTACGGCCTGCGCCAAGCGAACCCGTGCCATTAAAAACTGTGACCTTACGCGATTTGCATAATCCGCCGATGCCCTTCACTAAGCCATCAACAATTTTTTTCTTGCGCGCCTGAGTCGTGGCAAAGTTCACCACGGGAGCACTCGACTCAATGCCGAAATCAGCAGCGTGGGCCACATGGCGATATACCGATGCGGTCTCAAGAAAAGCCTTGGCGGGGATACAACCACGATTCAAACAGGTACCACCGAGAGCGTCGCGCTCAACGAGGGCGACGTTCATTCCTGCCGATGATGCGTAGAGGGCAGCCCCATATCCTCCGGGGCCACCACCAATCACTACGAGGTCAAATTGCTCGGCCATCCAGGCCACCTCCAAAAACGAGCGCTATTGCGCGTTGCAGATCCCAACCGTAGCCGTCAGAGACCCAATTCCCATAGGTTGATGACCTGTGTCATGACGCCTTCGGGTCAGGGACCCCACTGGCGCTGCTCGCCGGCCCGTGTATAGGCCACTGCTTGAACGGTTTTGACCAAAGGAAACCGCAAAATGCAAAATACTGGGGCATTTTCCGGCGGAACAACGCTTGAGGCGTCACAAACTCCGGTCGCCACAGTTCTCGAGGGTTCAAGAACCCGACCATCACCGAGAAGTCGCCAGTCCTCAATGACTGGTTCACCCGCCACACCAAACATTTTGACGCTCACTGCCAGACCGTCTGGGGTCACCTCGATACTGCTCACCGTGACCGTCATATCACCGATTGTGGCGGAGGTCCCGATGACCAACACCTCTGCTTCAGTGCGATCCGTAGCGACCTGGAAAAGTTTGAATCCGCCCGCCAAGAGAATCAGCAGTCCACAGCCCACCGAGAGCAAAAGTAACGTGCGCGTCTTCATGGCTGGTTAAATCTTAGAGCGCGTGAGCCCCGATGAGCACAAAAACCTCGGTCGTGGCTTTGATCACATGCAGGCAAGCACCGACTCAGGAGGGCGAGATCGCTAGCATCCACAATGTGTCAACGCAGGATCTTTCATCAGAACAGTCAACCTCTTCGCAAGGTACGCATGGACACCAGGCAGGCATGGGCACTCTCGCTTTGGGAGCATTGGGCATCGTCTATGGGGATATCGGAACATCACCGCTCTATGCCTTTCGCGAAGCCTTTCATCACCAAAACCTAAATGCAGCAAATCCGGTCTATGCCTTAGGCGTCGCCTCTGTTATCTTTTGGGCTTTGATTTTGATCATTTCCGTCAAATATCTGCTGTTTGTGATGCGTGCCGACAACCACGGTGAAGGTGGGATTTTGGCGCTCACAGCGATGATCATGCCCAAGGGTTCGGCAAGCAAAAAACTTTCCTTCGCTGTGGCCCTAGGTATTTTTGGAACAGCTCTGCTCTACGGAGACGGTCTGATCACCCCAGCGATCTCGGTTCTCAGCGCCGTCGAGGGTGTCAAAGAAACAACCACCGCCTTCGACAGTTTGATTATTCCTATTGCAGTTGTCATTTTGGCAGTTTTGTTCCTTATACAAAAACGAGGCACGGCGGGGATCGGTCGCGTCTTTGGACCCATCATGGTGCTGTGGTTCGCTACTTTGGCGGGACTTGGACTCAACCAAATCGTTCGGCGACCAAGCGTGCTGAAGGCCATCAGCCCAACGTATGCCTACGACTTTTTTATGGTTTCGCCGATGAAGTCATTTCTCACCCTCGGATCTATTTTCTTGGTCGTCACGGGAGGCGAAGCTTTATACGCCGACATGGGACACTTCGGTCGCAAGCC
This sequence comes from uncultured Actinomycetes bacterium, assembly GCA_937902105.1. GTDB lineage: Bacteria > Actinomycetota > Acidimicrobiia > Acidimicrobiales > Ilumatobacteraceae > Casp-actino8. The sequence continues at coordinate 16,368 of CALGTP010000193.1, read as the reverse complement.
AATCCAGTTGACGTGGTACCTCGCCGTCTTGCCGGCATTGTTGCTGAACTATTTTGGCCAAGCCGCACTGATACTTTCCGACCCAACAGCAGTCGAGCGTCCGTTCTTTAAATTAGCCCCCGAATGGGCCATCGTTCCGCTCGTTATCTTGGCCACGATGGCCACTGTGATCGCCTCACAAGCACTGATTTCGGGCGCTTTTTCTCTCACTGTTCAAGCAGTGCAACTTGATTATCTCCCACGAATCAAAATTCGTCATACTTCATCAGATCATCGCGGGCAGGTCTATGTACCTCTCGTGAATTGGTTGTTGATGTTCGGCTGTATCGGACTCGTCATCACCTTTCAAACCTCGGCCAACCTTGCTGCCGCCTACGGGATCGCTGTGACAACGACGATGGCGATCACCACCATTTTGTTCTACATACTCGCCGTCAATCGCTGGCAGTGGTCTAAGTTCAAAGCCCTGGCGATATGTGCGCCACTGGCAATCATTGACATGGCCTTCTTCGGTGCAAACATTCCCAAGATTCCAGAGGGTGGTTGGTTCCCGCTCATCATCGCCATCATCTTGTTGGTGCAGATGATGACTTGGCGAAAAGGTCGCCAACTTGTGGCGCAACGCATCAATCGTGGAGAACGCGACATCAACGATGTCTTAGATGAGTACGGCACGGTTGCCAAAGTTCCAGGCACTGCAGTGTTCATGTTCAAGGATCTCGGCAAGGCACCACCGGCCTTAGTGAATAATCTGAAGCACAACAAGGTTTTACATAAATGCACTCTGATCGTGGCAGTTGAGACTGCAGATATTCCCCGTGTCGCCCTTGAACAACGTTCCACGGTCACGCGTGTGGAACCTGGGGTCTTTCAAATTCTTCTGAGCTTCGGGTTTACCGAAGAACCCAATGTGGTGGAAGCCTTGGCAGCAATTAAAGAACGAGGATTTGACTTCAACCTGGATGACACCACGTTCTTCCTTGGTCATGAATCTGTGATTTCTGGCAAGGCCCCTGGAATGAACCCAGTGTTTGAACATCTTTTCGTCATTCTCAATCGCGGTGCAGATAGTGCGGGACGGTTCTTCAATCTTCCCCATGACAAGATTTTCGAAGTTGGATCAACTGTCGAGATCTAGTCTTCAAGCCCATCGCTTCCCACTGTTTTCCCGCCCAGTCAGACACTTCCTCCATCACTCTCGTAATCTGATGACATGACAAGTCGCACCATTGCAATCACAGGAGCAAGTGGCCTGATCGGCACTGCTCTGGGCACCCACTTAACGGCTCGCGGGGATCGGGTACTGAAGTTCACTCGAACTGGCCGCTCATCCGACACAACAATCGCCTGGAATCCTGCTTCGGGCCAGATTGACGGCACTCGCCTCAGCGGCGTCGATGCTGTCGTCCACCTCGCCGGTGCTGGAATCGGTGACAAGCGATGGACCGCCGAATACAAGAGAGAAATTCTTGAAAGTCGCACAAAAAGCACCACTCTTTTAGCGCAGGCAATGGCCGACCTGAGCGATGGGCCAAAAGTATTGTTATCAGGTTCGGCGATCGGCATTTATGGTGCATCAACGACCACAGAATTTGATGAACAATCGCGAAATGGATCAACCTTCCTCGCCGACGTCTGTCAGCAATGGGAAGCTGCTACGGATCCCGCCTCAAAAGTCGGCATTCGTGTGGCTCATTTGCGCACCGGCATTGTGCTCAGTCCTGCTGGTGGCGCACTCGCCAAATTATTGCCATTGTTCAAAATTGGCGCCGGTGGAAAAATGGGAACAGGCAAGCAATGGCAGAGTTGGATTTCCATTGATGACGAAATAGCCGCTATTGATTTCTTGCTCAGCGCCAATGTCACAGGAGCCGTGAATCTCACTGCCCCACAACCAGTCACACAAAGTGAGTTCACCAAGGTGCTAGCGAAGGTGCTACATCGTCCGTCGTTTATGCCAGTCCCTTCTTTTGGACCAAAATTATTGCTCGGTGGTGAACTTGCAGATGCCTTACTCTTCACTGGACAAAAAGTTCTGCCGCGTATTTTGCAAGGTGCCGGGTACTCATTTATTCATTCAGATCTTGAGTCAGCCTTGCGTTCGCTACTTCACCGTCCCGCCTGAACGACGACGGCGAATAATCATCAATGAACACCGCACTTCCAGCCACATGTGATGTGGTCGTGGTTGGTGCCGGCTTGGCTGGTCTCAGCGCCACCCGAGTGCTCCAAGAAAATGGGTTTGATGTTCATCTCCTCGAAGCATCCGACGACGTCGGCGGTCGTGTGCGCACTGATTACCTGGATGGCTTCACCTTGGATCGTGGCTTTCAAGTGATCTTGACGGCCTATCCCGAACTACAACGACAATTTGATGTGCCATCTTTGGATCTACGTGCATTTGAACCAGGAGCATTGGTGTGGCTGAAAAAGAAGGGACATGTTGTCTCTGACCCATTGCGCCGGCCACTCACCACTATGTCGACGGCAATCGCCCCCATCGGGTCGGTGTTCGACAAATTGCGCATCGTGGCTTTGCGCTATCGCGTGCGCCGAGGTGACGCAGCACGTCTGTTGTCGGGTGAGGACATGACAACATCCGAGATGCTCCGCAAGTCAGGCTTCTCATCACGGATGATTCAGCGTTTCTTCACTCCCCTCGTTGGTGGAATACAACTCGATCCACAACTAAGTGCTTCACGGCGAATGTTTGACACCATTTTTCGCATGCTCTCGCAAGGTGACGCCGCTGTCCCCTCAGGCGGGATGGGGATGATTCCCAAACAATTAGCGGGACATCTCGATCCCGCGACAATTCATCTCCATTCGCCCGTCGTCAAAGTCTCAGGTACCGGCGTGACCTTGAAAGGTGGACAACGCATTTCTTGTCGCTGTGTGATCGTCGCCGTTGAAGGTCCGTCGGCGAGTGTGTTGACTGGTATTGAACCCGTTGTCTCACGCAGTGTGGGATGCGTTTATTTTTCTGCCGACATTGCTCCAACGGATAAAAACCTCATCATTCTTGATGGCACCGCTCGAGGGCCAGTGCTCAATATCGCAGTGATGAGTAATGTTTCGGCTTCTTATGCGCCGCCCGGCAAACACCTCATCGCCGCTGCCATGCCAGGTCACTACCAAGGTGATCTCGAAGCTCTGGCTCGCCCACAACTTGAGGAAATGTTTGGCGAACAAGTACAACAATGGGTACACCTGCGCACATACCGAATTGAACACGGTCAGCCCGACCAATCGCCACCATTTTCGCCACAGAAAAAACAGTCACTCGGAGATGGACTTTTCGTCTGCGGGGATCATCGCGATACTGCTTCAACTCAAGGCGCCTTGTACTCAGGGCGACGCTGCGCTGATACGGTGATCTCATACCTTTCATCCATATAAAACTAGAGAAAACGGAAGTTGTCCATGAAAGTTCAAGATCCAGCAAAAGTTGTCTCGGTGAGCGGATTGGTCCCCGCATCCCCCGCAGAAATCTTCAACCTCTTAGCTGATCCGAATCAGCATGCTTTGATTGACGGTTCAGGTTCGGTGCTCAAGGCACGACCTGATGCTCCCGAGCGTTTGTCCCTCGGCGCCAACTTTGGCATGGATATGAAGATTGGTCTGAAGTACAAGATCACCAATGAAGTTGTTGAATTCAATGAACCAAATCTGATCGCCTGGCGGCATTTCGGCGGGCACATCTGGCGTTACAAACTTGAAGCCGTTGAGGGTGGCACGCAGGTGACTGAGCAATTCGATTGGAATGGATCAAAATCACCTTTGGTGCTACGCCTAAGAAAATCACCAACAACAAACAAGAAGTTTATGCTGGCGACACTTGAGCGGATGGCTCAGCATTTTTCAAGGTAGTTAAACCAAAATGTTTCAGGCTTGAACAGCCTGAATATCTAATTCAATCTTGATCTTTTCACCAACTAAGACGCCACCAGTTTCCATCACGACGTTCCATTCAAGCCCAAAGTCTTTACGGTTAATTTCGGTCTCGGCACTGAATCCGGCACGCGTTCCGCCCCATGGATCTTTCGAAACACCGTTGAACTCAAGTTCAAGGATGACCGAACGAGTGACACCCTTGATCGTCAAATCGCCGGTTACCTCAAAACCCTCGCCTTCTTGTGTCAGCTTGGTGCTTGTAAAGGTCATCGTCGGGAACGTGGCGACGTCAAAGAAATCTTCGCCTTTGATGTGCCCATCACGACTCTCGTCAGCTGTGTCAACTGAGGCCATATCAATTGATACCGATACCGATGAATCAAGTTGCTGAGCACCAATGATGATTGCGCCACTAAATGAGCGGAATGAACCTCGCACTTTACTGATCACCAAATGCCTGGCCACAAAGCCAACAGTCGAGTGAGTGGGGTCAATATTCCATGTTCCTGCGGGGATAGTTGTATTTGTCATACCTCCATCGTACACCATTTTAGTTGCGCTCGCAACTATTGTGAGAGAAATAAACTTGTTAGCCTTGTCACATGTCCCGCATCGACGAAAAGACCAACTGGTTGAACAAAACCGAAATGGCTGCCTGGATTTCGTTTATCGAAACGATCGGCGATTTGCAGTACAACCTTGATTCGGACTTGCGTGAATCAAGCGATATGACTGCTGGCGATTATCAAGTACTTGTGTACCTTTCAGAGTCTCCCGAGCGTCGCACCCGCATGTGCGATTTAGCTGCTCGTCTCAATTTGACTCCAAGTGGGTTAACTCGCCGACTTGATGGTCTCGTCAAAGAAGGTTCAGTAACCCGCGAAGTTTCCACCGAAGACCGTCGAGTACAGTTGGCAGTTCTCACACCTCAGGGGTACCGTGAACTAGTTGCCGCTGCCCCACATCATGTCGCCAGCGTCCGTCACCGCTTTATCGATCGTTTGACCACAGAACAATTGAAACATTTAACTGCCGCGTTTACAAACATTCGTGAAGGACTCTTCGAATGAACGAGAACAACCACGAAATCATTGCCAATAACATTCGTGCTCGACGTACGAGCATGTTGCTTGATAAGACTCGTGAAGTACCTCGCGCAGTGATTGAAGAATTATGTGAACTTGCAACATGGGCACCAAATCACAAACGGACTTGGCCGTGGCGCTTTGCCGTCATCACTGGCGAGGCCCAGTTGCGCTTTGGCAATACTGTCGCCGAAGCTATGCAGTCTTTCGGCGACGAACCTGCAAAAGTTGAAAAGGCCCGCACCAAATATGCGCGCACACCGGCATTGATTGTTATTGGCAGCATCGCTGGTGACAGTGAACTGCAAACAGCAGAAAATCGTGATTCCGCAGCGGCGGCAGTACAAAACTTCATGTTGGCAGCGACTTCACGTGGTTTGGCCACCTACTGGGGTTCTTGCCCGAAAGGCGCCAATGATCCAGTCGCCAAATTTTGCGGCTTTGAGAGCGATACCAAAGTGGTCTCCATCATGTATCTCGGATGGGCAACGACACAAGTTGAAACGCCACAGCGACCCGCAGCAAATATTACGTTTTTGGAAAAATAACTGCTCTACGGCTGATACAGGCCGAAGACACCACGCAGGGCATCACTGATCTCACCCAAAGTCGCACCAACACGTAGCGCTTCTTTCATCGGATACAAAATATTGTCAGTCCCTTGAGCGGCCTGAATGAGTGCCGCCAAAGATGCTTGAAGTTTCACTTGATCGCGAAGCGCTTTGTACTCGCCGAGGCGGGCTTTCTGACCTCGTTCAAGTTCAGGGTTCACGGGGAACACTTCGGGTTCAGGATCATCGCTGACAGCGAACTTGTTGACGCCGACGATCACCCGCTCATCATTATCAATTGACTTGGCGTAATCGTATGCCGCATTTTCGATCTCGCTCATCTGATAGCCAGCTTCAATGGCCGCCACTGCCCCACCGAGTTCATCAATGTGAGCAATGTATTCAAGTGCTAGACGTTCAATCTCATCTGTCAAAGTTTCCACGAAGTAACTGCCAGCCAACGGGTCGGGAGTATCAACAATGCCACTTTCATAACCAATGATTTGCTGAGTACGTAATGCAATACGTGCCGCCCGTTCAGTCGGCAAACTGAGGGCTTCGTCATAACCATTGGTGTGCAAACTCTGCGTTCCACCCATCACGGCAGCCATTGACTGCAGAGCGACGCGCACAATATTGTTCTCTGGTTGCTGAGCAGTCAAGGTGCTTCCACCGGTCTGAGTATGAAAACGCAGCAACTTGCTGGACTCTTTCTTGGCTTTGAAACGATCATTCATAATGTTGAACCAAATGCGGCGAGCAGCGCGGTACTTCGCTACTTCTTCAAAAAAGTTATTATGAGCGTTCCAAAAGAAAGACAGCCGTGGCGCAAAATCATCCACGTCCAGGCCGGCCGCAATGGCCGCCTCAACATAAGCAATTCCGTTAGCTATCGTAAAAGCGATTTCTTGCACGGCCGTTGAGCCCGCTTCACGAATGTGGTATCCCGAAATCGAAATCGTGTTCCATTTCGGAACATGCTGAGCGCAATATTCAAAAATGTCGGTGATGATGCGCATGCTCTGGCGAGGTGGATACACGTAAGTACCGCGGGCGATGTATTCCTTGAGCAAATCGTTTTGAATTGTGCCACTAATCGCCGTCGACGGAACACCTTGCTCCTCAGCAACTAGTTCATACATCAAAAGCAAAATTGCACCCGTGGAGTTGATCGTCATTGATGTTGTGACCTTGTCCAAAGGAAGATCAGCAAGCAACAAACGCATATCGGCCATTGAGTCAATGGCTACTCCGACTTTTCCGACTTCACCCTCGGCTCGCGGGTGATCAGAGTCGTAACCCATTTGAGTCGGAAGGTCAAAGGCACATGACAAACCTGTTTGACCAGCTCCCAATAAAAACTTGAAGCGCTCGTTCGTGGACTCAGGGGTCCCAAAGCCGGCGTACTGGCGCATGGTCCACAACTTGCCGCGGTACATCGTGGGGTACACGCCACGGGTGTAGGGCTGCTGGCCTGGTGTTCCCAATTTGGACGCTGGATCCCAGTCAGCCAGGTCGGCTGCCGAATACAGGGCTTTGATTTCAATGCCGGAATCGTTACTGGGGTCTTGGCTCATCGCTTCCAAGCGTACGCCCTAGAGATGGCTTCAAGCCAGTCTGCCCAGTCTTCAAGGTGGAGATATGTTGAGCAAAAAGGTCTACTATGCACATGTGACCACCACCGAAAATGCACCCGACCTTCAGTCCATCGCGATGGGCCAACCTGGCTATGTACTGGCAATGCCCACCTTCGCCAATGTTGAAGAAGAGCGCACGTACCGCAAGTCAAGACTGGCGGGGGCTTTACGAATCTTTGGTCGATTGGGCTTTGGTGAAGGCGTGGCTGGACATATCACGGTGCGCGATCCCGAACTCACTGATCATTTTTGGGTGAACCCTTTTGGGCTGAGCTTTCGCCACATGCGCGTCAGCGATTTGTTGTTAGTCAACCATCATGGTGAAGTCGTCCACGGAACAATGCCCGTCAATCGTGCTGCCTTCGTGATTCACTCGGCGATACATAGCGCGCGTCCCGAAGTCATCGCTGCAGCGCACGCTCACTCGGTGCATGGTAAGGCTTTCAGTTCGCTTGGCATTCCACTTGACCCCATCACTCAGGATGCCTGTATTTTCTACAACGATCACACCGTGATCGCTGAACAAGGTGGTGCCGTCGTTTTTGATGTTGAGGCCGGCAAAGAGATGGCCGAGAAATTTCCTACGGGCAAAGCCGCTATCCACCTCAACCATGGCTTATTCACAGTGGGCTCAAGCGTTGAAGAAGCAGCGTTCTGGTTCTTGTCCATGGACCGTTCATGCCAAGCACAGTTGCTGGCGATGGCTGCCGGAACACCAAAACTGATCAAACATGAATATGCGCAATACACACGTGAACAAACTGGCCATTCACTGGCTGGATGGTTCCAATTTCAACCGTTGTGGCAGGAGATTTGCCGCACCGACCCCGAACTCTTCGACTGAACACCAACGCCGCTTCGACAGCTGACGAGTCGCACCTCGCAAGCTTTTTCAATACCGCCTCACCTGAGGCGCTTTTTGTCTTGAGTGCTGTCGCCCAATACATCGGGGCAGTCATCGCAATTGATCTCTTTGATCAAGTCAATCCCGCAACGGTGGCGTGGTTGCGAGTCATCGGTGCATCTCTTGTTTTGATACTGATCTCGGCACGGAGAATTTTTCACCCGCGACATCGACAACGATGGACTCGCCAAGACCTACTGGCAATGGCCACTTTTGGTATCGCTACTGCGCTGATGAATACGTTTTTTTATCTTGCCATCGAACGCATCCCATTAGGTAAAGGTGTGGCCATTGAGTTCATCGGTCCTATTTCAGTTGCTGCCTTCCGCACGCGTTCACGGCGCAACGCTTTGGCCTTATTGTGTGCAGCTGTTGGCGTGGCCGTGCTCTCAGGAGTTGAACTCAGCGGAGAACCCCTTGGTTTACTCTTCATCTTTTTGGCATCCGTGATGTGGGCTACATACATCGTGGTTGGTTCACGTGTTGCTCAACAAAATCGCGGCGTTTCTGGACTTGGTCTTGGATTAGCCATCGGCGCTTTGGTCGTGATGCCGATTGGATTACCTGGCAGTGGTCCGGTGTGGGCCGCTCCGCATTTACTCTTTTTATGCCTCTTTGTTGGTGTGATGTCCAACGCCATCGGCTACGGCATTGACCAATCCGTCCTACGCCGTATACCCATTCGACGCTTCAGCGTATTACTTGCACTCTTGCCCGTCACCGCCACAGTTGTGGCCTTCATCGCACTTGATCAAAGACCCAACGCCATAGATCTTTTAGGCATGACCCTGGTACTAACTGGAGTTTTCATTCAAGAAAGAGAAAAGATCAGTTCTTGATTTAGTGACCCATCCACGGGGCACAGAGACCATCAAGGTCGCGAACTTGAATCTGTTCTCGGTTCGCCCATGTCACTAGGTTCGTTGGGTCGGGCTTCAAATTGAATGTACGAAATGACATCTCGGTCGTGTCCACAGCCAAAATCCGTCCGATCAAAGGCTCACCTAAGTCAAGGAGCACCTTGATCGTCTCCAAAGCCTGAATCGAGCCAATAATTCCCGGCAGAACACCGAGTACTCCTGCCTCAGCACACGACGGTGCCAGTTCGGCTGGAGGTGGCTCGGGAACCATATCGCGATAGGTCGGACCTGTCTTTGGATGGAATACGGAGACCATACCTTCAAAGCGAAAGATCGAACCGTGAACAACTGGAATGCCCAACTTCACGCTGGCATCATTGAGTAAATAGCGCGAGGGGAAATTATCGGCTCCATCAACGATGACGTCATATCCAGAAATGATGTCCATAATGTTCTCGGCGCACAAACGTGTGTCATAGGCGATCACTTTGACATCAGGATTTAATAACTGCAAGGTCTTCTTGGCTGACTCAACTTTACGATCGCCAATTCTCTCCATGTTGTGCAGAATCTGACGTTGCAAGTTACTGGCATCAACTTCGTCCATATCAACGATGCCGATTGTTCCTACGCCCGCCGCAGCAAGGTACATCGCGGATGGTGAACCAAGTCCACCTGCGCCTAACATCAACACTTTGCTACCCAACAATTTTGCTTGACCCTCGACACCAACCTCGGGCAATGTGAGGTGACGCTTATATCGATTCATCTGCTCTGGACTCAGTGACGCAGGAGATTTCCACTCCCGACCCTCGTCCTTCCATTTGCCGTATCCCCCCGCCATGGACAACACATTCGAGTATCCGAGTTGACCCAATGTCGCAGCGGCGAAAGCACTCCGCACTCCACCTGCGCAATACACAATGATTGGGGCGCTCTTATCGGTTATGCGACCTTCAATTTGCGCTTCAAGGTGCCCACGAGGAATGTGCAGGGCACCGATTAACGCCCCTTCGGCGTATTCATCGGGCTCACGAACATCCAAAATACTCACTCCGCCAGCAGAGATCGCAGTGTCCGCAGTCGCTGTATCTACTTCAGTAGTGACAGATTTAGCGGCGGAAAGTAAGTCCCGAAAGGTAGCCATGTTAAAAGCCTACCTAGTTAGTCGGGAATTGCCACAAGGGCCGGAAGTAACTCGCTGATGTCCCCTAGCAAGAAAGCATCGGCGTAGTTATCCATCTCTGTGGGTTGACCATTAATGATCACCACTTTCGCGCCAGCTGCCTTGCCGCGGGGGACAACATTGGCCGCTGGCATGACATTGAGTGAACTGCCGATCGCCAAAATCAAGTCAGCCTCTTCGGCCGCTTTCAACGCCGCCGCAATCACCTCTTCAACCAATGCTTCGCCAAACAAGATCACATCGCGTTTCATCAAACCGCCGCACTTCAAACATTTTGGATCCGCCTCCCCAGCATCAACGCGCTTCAAAGTTTCTTCAACCGGACGTTGCTCACGACAACTAATACAGCGCGTGAACTGCCATGTCCCATGCACTTCGTGCACCAATTCGCGTGAGTTGCCCGCGCCGACATGGAGACCGTCGACATTTTGAGTGACCAAACCGTGGAGTTGTCCACGCTGTTCTAATTCAACTAACGCATAATGGCCAACATTTGGTTCAACACTGCGCAGTTGGCGGTCGCTTGAGGCTTTCCATCCAGCGACGCGAACAGCTTCGTCTTTTAGATAGACGCGAATATTTGAGGCCTTTTCCGCCAATGGATTCTTCGTCCACAAACCATTGGGTCCGCGAAAATCAGGAATACCTGAGGCTGTCGAGATACCTGCTCCAGTGATTGCAGTGATGCGTTGCGCCTCAGCAATCCACTGACGCACGAGCGCAAACTCGCTTGAATTGACATTATTGATCAACATTGTTTCCTCATCACTACTCACAAAATTATTCCACTCTTCACCGATCTAGAACGACTCACGCTCACATTTGTGTGCTCTCCCCCAATGAGAAAGGCGCACCAAAGTTATGGCATCTAAGCATTCCACCGTCCTTGACCGAGTCACCGATGAACTCATCGTCATCCCATGGCGCGATCCCGTTGTCGAACGCGTCGGCTTTGACGCCTGTGGTGATTATGTGGAGCTTTTTTGGCTCGCCACACTGGGCCCAACAGCAACCTGGCTCCTGCGCCGACTGGCAATCACCGTCGTCAACAATCCAGACGGCTTTGCCGTTGACCTAGCGGCCACTGCACAAGGACTTGGTCTCGGTTGGGAGTCTGGTCGGGCCAGTCCATTTGCTCGCGCCGTTCAGCGCCTCGTGATGTTTGGCCTCGCTCAACCAGTCGGTGATCGCTTAGCGATTCGTTCTGTTGTTCCACCACTCGCTATGAAACAACTCTCGCGCCTGCCCGAGCATTTACAACGCGCCCATGCCCAATGGGCCGAATCAGATCCTGCGGTAGCGATCAGTGAGGGATATTCAGGGGGTCACCCTATACCCGTTGAAAATCTCAGCGGGACTTTTTTGGCTTCGTGAAACCTGTTGCCAGATTGATCAATAAGCGCGTACCAAACCCGGTGGCACCACGGCTCAACCAACCATCATCAGTATCCGAATTCATCGGACCAGCGATGTCAAGATGCGCCCATGGCACATCACCCGTGAACTCCGACAAAAACAAAGCAGCCGTAATCGCTCCGCCGTATGGTCCGCCGATATTCTTCATATCAGCCACATTTGAGTCAAGGAAACGGCGGTATTCGCGCACCAATGGCAATTGCCAAACTGGTTCGCCCGACGTCTCCGAGGCTTGCTTGACCTGCTCGATAAAGGGTTGATTCGTCCCTAGGACGCCGGCGATTTTGGGTCCAAGAGCTGCCATGCAGGCCCCCGTCAACGTAGCAATATCAACGATCGCATCGGGCTTCAACTCGGTGGCCAACGACAATCCATCGGCAAGAACTAAGCGGCCCTCGGCATCGGTGTTATGGATTTCTGATGTCTTGCCGTTACGAAATGTCAAGACATCGCCCATTGCCATGGCGCTTCCCGACGGACGGTTATCAGTGCACATCAAATATCCAGTCACAGCTGCACGACAGCGCAACGCTTTGAGCGCGCTCATGGCCGATAAAACTGATGCAGCACCCGTCATATCCATCTTCATCATTGCGTGCGAGGCATCGCTCGGCTTCAAACTGATGCCGCCAGAGTCATAAGTGATTCCCTTGCCAACCATCACCAAATGACCTGTGGGATTACTCGGTTTATAGGTCAACTTGACGAGACGAGCTGGCTCTGTGGATCCTCGATTGACTCCGAGGAGACCCCCGCAGCCCATGATTTCTAACTTGTCGTTATCAAAGACCTCAACCTCGAGACCGCTCGCATTGGCCACCTCAACGGCCCGATCAGCAAGCATCCGTGCCGTCAAATATGCCGGCGGCATATTTGACAAGTCTCGAGCCAAAATTGCCGCAGCCGATGTGGTGCGACCGCGCTCAATACCCGATTCGGTACCTCGTGCGCGCTCGCTCGAGCACGTCATTGTCAGCAACGATGGGCTCGACCCTTTCGCTGATTTCAAATCTGTGTAGCGATAATTCGCTAATGCAAATCCCTCAACGACAGCTTGTGCAGCCGAACGCGCATCTAGGGTGACTGCGTCAACAAGATTTGTTGCAACATGACTGCGACGACTCGTGGCGCGAGCCAAAGCAGCAGCGGCTAGACGAAGATCACCTGAGGTGGTCTTGCGCAGATCGCCGATTCCTACTGCAACAAGGGTCGCCCCTGCGGCACCGAGGACAACAAGAGTTTGACCAATCTTTCCTTCAAAGCCTTGAGCATTCAGCGCCGAGCGGTTCAGCCCCAACTGTCGAGGGACTGTTCCTGTTGTAGCGACTGCTAGACCGACGGCGTCTGCGGAACGAGGAATAGAGCGAGTTGATTCAATGCGAAGAGACATGTCTCTATCATGACACGCCACGCACGGGGAGGCTCTCTCCTTCGTGCCATCGAGCCATCGTCCACAACAGATCAGATAGTCGGTTGAGATACGGCACCGCCTGCGACGGGGCGGGGGCAGCAACTATTGAATGCCGCTCAGCACGACGGACCACGGTGCGCGCCACATCAAGCCAAGCGGCTACTTTATTGCCACCCGGAACGACAAATTCTGTGGGCGGCTCAAAGCGCGTATCAAGTTCGTCAATCAGGTTTTCCAGTCGGGTCACCATTGAAGCCTCAACGCATGATGCTCCTGGCGTCAACTTCGAACGATTTTCTGGCAAAGTGGCCAACTCAGCCATCAACACCCAGAGATCGCGCATAATCGGTATCAGCAAAGCCTCAATCTCTGAGCCCGCACCCGCCTCGGCGCGGACAACACCCAAAATCGACTGTGCTTCATCCACGGTCCCGTAAGCACGAGGCAAAGCACTGTCTTTGGGAACGCGTCCGCCATAGAAAAGTCCGGTCGTGCCGTCATCTCCAACTTTTGTATATACGCGCTGTCTTGCCATACCTCAGACCTTACCCGTCCATACTGTGTAGCGCGAAGTTGCCTCGCCAACTGTCACATCATGATTGAGAGTCAGATCTAATCCAACCTCATCTCATAATCCAGAAGCGGTAGATTGAGGATCAGTGTCTCGCCAGCCTTACCTCGCCGCCGTCAATGAACGAGTCATCGTGTTTGATGGTGCCTTTGGAACCTTTGTCCAAGGCCTCGATCTTGGTCCCGACGATTTTGGTGGCCCAAGTCTTGAAGGATGCAACGAATATCTCTGTCTGACGCGACCCGATGTGATCCAGCAAATGCACGGTGCATTCTTAGATGTCGGTGTTGATGTTCTTGAAACCGCGAGTTTCGGAAGTTTTTCCACGGTTCTCACTGAGTATCAGATCTCCGATCAGGCATATCTGCTCAACGTCGAGGCAGCACGTCTGGCGCGAAATATCGCCAACGATTATGAGTCCTCTGGCAAGGCGCGCTATGTGGCGGGATCGATTGGACCAGGGACAAAACTTCCGAGCCTCGGTCACATCCGTTTCGCTGAATTGCGCGATGCCTACGAAGAACAAGCCCGCGGACTGCTCGTCGGCGGCGTGGATTTATTCCTCATTGAAACCTGCATGGATCTCTTGCAAATCAAGGCGGCAATGATTGGCTGTCGACGGGCCATGCTCGCCGAGGGTCGCCCAGTCCCGATTCAAGTGCAGGTCACGATGGAAACCACTGGACGGATGCTGGTGGGTTCTGAAATAGGGGCAGCCTTAACTGCCATCAGTGCCATGGGTCCTGATGTTTTTGGTATCAATTGCGCAACTGGTCCGGCCGAGATGCAAGAGCACTTGCGCTATCTCAGTGAAAACGCCTCAATGCCAATCAGCGTGTTGCCTAATGCCGGACTTCCGAGCATTGTTGACGGTCGCACGCACTATGACCTCACTCCCGAAGAATTGGCCAAGTTTCATCATCATCACGTTCACGATCTCGGTGTTGGCATCGTCGGTGGATGCTGTGGCACTACGCCTGCTCACCTCAAAGCTGTCGTTGATGCCGTGAGCGGACTGGCAGCCCCCAAGCGAACACCAATCAATGAACCCAGTGTCTCCTCGATCTATTCATCAGTGCCAATCATCCAAGACAATTCGTTTTTGATTATCGGAGAGCGCACCAACACCAACGGCTCACGGGCTTTTCGTGATGCGATGATTGCTGGTGATTGGGATAGTTGTTCCAAAATCGCCACTGAACAGATTCGCGAAGGAGCCCATGTCCTTGATGTGTGCGTTGACTATGTGGCCCGCGATGGGGCGGTCGATATGGACGAGATTGCCAGTCGCTTTGCCACTCAAGCCAGCGTGCCTTTAGTCCTCGACTCCACTGAACCCGAAGTCCTGGAAGCTGGCTTGATGCATATCGGCGGGCGGGCAATTCTCAACTCGGCCAACCTGGAAGATGGACAGGGACCCGGCAGCAGACTTGATCGCGTCTTTTCACTGGCACGTGAATACGGCAGTGCGGTGATCTGCCTCCTCATTGATGAGAAGGGTCAAGCGCGTGATGTGGAATGGAAACTAGAAATCGCGCATCGTCTGCACCGCATCGCCGTGGATCACTATGGCTTGAAGGCCAGCGATCTGATCTTTGATGCGTTGACATTCCCGCTCTCCACGGGTGACGATGCACTGCGGCTCGACGCCAAATACACCATTGATGCCATCGCCCGTATCAAAGCCGAAATCCCCGGCTGCTTCACAACTCTTGGAGTCTCCAATGTCAGTTTCGGACTCAAACCTTCATCACGCCACGCCTTGAACAGCGTGTTTCTCAATGAATGTGTCCGCGCTGGCTTAGATTCGGCCATTGTCCATGCCGGAAAGATCATGCCACTTGCGCGCATGCCCGAAGAGCACAAACAAGTCTGCTTAGACCTCATCTACGATCGACGCACCGCGAACTATGACCCGCTCAAAAAATTGCTCGAAATATTTGCCGACGTCAATGATGTGGCCGCAGTGCGCGAGGATCGCAGTGACTGGACGGTTGAACAGTTACTCAAACAGCGCATTATTGATGGTGATCGTGAAGGTCTCACTGCTGATCTCGATATCGCAATGGCTCAAGGGCTAGCACCACTGACCATTGTCAACGACATTCTTCTTGATGGCATGAAGGTAGTCGGCGAACTCTTTGGATCAGGTCAAATGCAATTGCCTTTCGTCCTGCAATCAGCCGAGACCATGAAAACAGCAGTCTCCTACCTCGAGCCGTATATGGAAAAGACAGGTGCCAGTTCCGCTAAAGGTGTTTTAGTTTTGGCGACCGTCAAAGGCGATGTGCACGACATTGGCAAGAACCTTGTGGACATCATCTGTACCAATAATGGTTACGAAGTTCACAACCTCGGAATCAAGATTCCGATATCTGAAATGTTGCAGAAGGTCAAAGATGTCAAGGCCGATGCTCTCGGGATGAGCGGACTGCTGGTGAAAAGCACCCTGATCATGCGCGACAACTTGATTCAACTTAATGAATCAAAAATGTCGGAGGTGCCCGTGATTCTCGGTGGCGCTGCATTGACACGTTCTTTCGTGGAAAAAGATTTGCGCGATATCTACGAAGGTCGCGTCTTCTATGGTCGTGATGCCTTCGAAGGCTTGCACACCCTCGACAAATTGATGGCCATGAAGAAGTCCGGCATTGATGATCCTCTTCTTGGCCGTGTACCAACCGGTCGGGTGTTACCGGCACGCAGTGGGACCAAGGAAAAAGTTGCCGTTGACCTTCCTCTGCGTTCTCCTGATATCGCTAGTGATAATGAGGTCTTCACACCGCCATTCCTTGGCTCAAAAATTGTCAAGGGCATCGGACTTGATGAAATTGCTCAGTACGTCAATGAGAC
>CALGTP010000192.1 GCA_937902105.1 uncultured Actinomycetes bacterium | reverse complement strand
TCATCGTGGGCTTGAACTTTGAAAATGAAGAATGTACCAATGGGCCTTTTCCTGAGCTCGTTCTCGACTTGCAGCCAGAGGTCACCGTTCCATTCTTGGCTCCAGTTGAATTTATGGCCCAACCTTAATGCGTTGACCCTGTCCACAACGTATTTGCAGTCGGACCAAATCCTGATATTACCGAGGTGAAAAATCAGGCAGAACAAAACGGCTGTAAGTTCGGCGCGGCCTATGGTCTGGATGGCCCCAGACAGTTGGCCCGCCATGACAGCGACACGCCAGGTGGCGGAGACGACTGCCCAAGAGCCAACACGAATGGCCGGGTCGTCAGGCCAAAACAAGCTGCCATCGGTGAAAAGGTCGTTGAAGACGAGGTTGAAGTAGTAACTGAAGGAAGGGACAACAATGTCCAGCAGCAATTGAGTGAACATCGTGGTGGTAGGAACGCGGCCGGCAATGCCATGTTCCCGAAGGGCATCAGGCCAATCCAGCCAGCGGGTGTGAGCAATTGAGTGCTGAGCATGTTGTGCAGCATATCTAGAACAGACCGTAGCCCGATGAACCACAGTGTCTGGAACTCCACAAGTTTCGCAATCACAAGCCTGGGCGTCATCCCATTTAGCTTTGTAGTAACCCGTGAAGAAAGTGCCGTTCATGGCTGTTCTTAAAATGCTGCGGTCGTGAGATTTCAATTTGCGGTAATAATTATGGGTGACGTCCCAATCATAACCGCAAAGGTCACCATATCCCTTTCTGTTCCGGCACTGGCCGGCGGCCATCTGCTGCCAAGAGCCCTCGACTGCAAGCCACAGGTCAAGTCTGTGAGTATTGAGAATGTGCAACGGTCTGTCTTCCGCAGTGGTGACATTAAGGCCCCCATCAAACCTCCAGCCCAGTTTATGGATGACGGCCATGAGGCAACCGTAAGGTCCTTTGGAATAGAACCCTTTGTAGTCATCAACGATCGCTTGCCATTCTGAGAGGCATTGGGGTGCTGAGGAAATAAGTTTGCGGACTTCCCAAATGGTTTGCCAGATGATGTACAAGAAGGGGTCAGTGATACTGTCCTCAATGAAAACAAGCTGGACATCTGGTCTTGCACCAGGCATGCGGGCACGAAGCCCAAACATGGCCCCCGAACGGAGGCTGTCAATATGATCGTCTGAAAGGTGACAGGCTTCAACACCATAGAGGCGTGGCCATAGTGCGCAGCGAATGGCTTTAACTTTTTGGTCATAAGGGGCCAGGCTCCTTCGCATAACCTTCCACCTCTGCTGAACTTTGTTGATGCGGTCAACCATGACGGAGTTCCGGAGAGCCCGACCGTAGGTCATCTGTCCGCCCAGATCCCTGGCGGAGGACATGACGGCAAGGTGATTTCCAGCCACAACAGCGTTTTGAAGGGTTTTACGCCCTTGCATCGTGAGTGCCCAAAACCAGGATTTCGAATAGTCGATTTGAACATCGCAGTCTGTGCAAAACAGGATGAGGTTTTCGAAGCCTTGAATAGTATGCCGAGCTTGCAGGGCAAGGATCTCAAGGTTATCGACGAACCCGAGTGCGCGTGTTTCAGGGACTTGAAAGGTGATGTAAGCTTGGTAAATGAGATCAACAATGATCATGGCAACGCAGGAGAGTCCACATCCTTCAGGGAAACCAGTGCTGGTGGACAATTCTTTACCAATGGATCCACGAATTCGAAACCTGCGCTTCATTTGGTTGATGGCCGCAGTCCAGGGAACCGTAATGTCCGGAGGAACTCCGATGTGGGCCGCGACAATGAGCACGGGCCTTCTCGGTAACGTGTTGAAGCATTTGACTAGATCGGCGACAGCACCTGACAGGTCGGCCTTGTTGGCAAGTGCCGCTTCGATCTGGGCCTGGAGACGAAGCCACAACTGTTTTGGACCGCGCCCGGCCAAGCAGCCTGTCAGGTCCGGATCGACCCAACTAGACATCCACCGGAGGACCAGCGAAGCACAAATGGAACTCCACGTTCGATAAATGAGAGAGAAGACGGTAATGGGTCGGAAATCATTGGCTGCGGAGGAGTTGTCAGTTTTGGCAACGCTGCAAATCAAGCCAAGCAACAGCGCAGTGGGCCAAGGCGCACCTAAGGAGACCTTATGCAGGATGTCTAACAGCAGCTGGATGATAGCGTCCGGAGCGGCAAGAAGGTCTTCCCTGGCCATGCCGTCAGTGCCTGTCATCGTACGTTTGTTGCCTTTGCGCACCAAGTGTGTTTTCCACTGGTCAACTGTTATTCTTTGAACCTTGAAAACACCAGGCTTAAGGTGAGCAGTGGCGAAATCAATGAGTTTGTCCCAGACATGAGGCGGTACGTCACGATGCCTGTCCCACCTAGCCATCCACAAATCAGCCATCTTGGAATCAATGGCCTCGAAATCGCTGGTGACTTCAATCTGGGTTAAGCTGGTCCCGGCCTCAAACTTATCCGTGGTGTCGAGCCACATTTGCCCATCGTCGACTTCGATGATTTTGTGGATCGCCCCGTTGACAAAAACTTCTTTATTTTTGTCGAAGGAAACTTTAGGCGAGAAAATGAGGGAGAAATCATCAGCGTCGATGTCGGTGACCTTAGCAAAGGTTTTCTCCTCCAGGAATTCTAATTCGGGTCGGCGATCTTCACGGAGGTCGGAGTAGATGAGCTGCTCCTGTTGTTGCCTCCTGATTTTGGCTATTTTGATCCTGGCATCAATCCGTTGCCTCTCAAAGCTGCGGTAATGCCATTCGAAGTCATCCCGGATATTACAGAGAGTGGCATGGTCTGGCAACAAAGCAGGGAAATGGGCTGGGGCGCGTTGAAGTTTGATCCTTCTGGATTTCCACCAGACTGGGAAGCCGTTCTGGAACCCTCGAGCAACCTTGATGGAGTTCCAAGTTTCCAGGGCGTTGAGCTTGGCAGTGTGTGCCTTGCTGTTTTTGTGGAGCGCGTGGCAAAGTGACTGCATCCTGCGAAGCTGAGTGAGCCAGTATCGAAGAGCGGTATCAGCCCCAGAAGAGATTGGTTGGAACTCACCTTGCCTGCCAGACTTTAGCAGAGGCGCAGAAATTCTTTGCTTGAGCGGTTTGGTGGTGGTAGTCCGCCCCTTGAAGGCCTTCGAAAAGCCGAAATCGTAGCAAGGGTGAGCAGGGGAGTGGGAAAGAGCCTCCTCACACACCGATTCGTAGCCGCTAGCCCAGCAGCACAAAGCTTCATCCATATTGGTGAGGTCAAGATGTGCGTGGACCTCAGCTTTGCCCTTTTGAATCATCTTTTCAGCGCAGCAGTCCATCGCGATGGGGCAAAGGAGTAATGGTTGTAATGAACGTTGCATTTTCCAAACATGCTGGTATTCAGGAATCTTTTCAAATGCGAAATCAGCAATGACCATGGAATGTTCGGAGAAGATGTCATTGAGTACCCGGACAGACACCAGAGCTTCTTGGAGCTCAGGGGGGATGAAGATGAAGTCCCGGCGGGTGACCCCTTGACAAGTCGCCTCAACCGGTTTACCAATTCTATCCGCCATGACATCTTGGACATCTTTCCAACCAGCTCGTTCCCAGATCTGCGTTTGGAGGAACTGGTCACTGTTCCCATTAAAGTCACCAGCAACAAACCGAGGACCCTTGCGTCCGTAAACAAGCTCATCGGTGAACTGTTTGAGGATGAGTTCAGAATCATCCAAGGCAGTGGGGTGGAAATCGCCTTGGGGATAGCCGTAGAAATTGGCCCCAGACCACCAGTGGTTCCCAACATGGAAAGCTGAGCATTGAACTCGTGAGGTGGCCCAAACCTCCGATGGCCACGGAAATTGGTCATT
>CALGTP010000191.1 GCA_937902105.1 uncultured Actinomycetes bacterium | reverse complement strand
TCTTTTGTCTGAGGTTTAGTCCTCTGGGAGTTATAGACGCTTCCCCTGTCTTTCTCGGAGTGCTATTGAGGTCCGTCCTCGTCGGCATGGGACTGTATCTTGCCTGCCGGTTTCCGTTGCTTGCCTCTTGTCTCTGTTAGTTTGCGTAGTTGTTCTACGTCCTTATGTGCGCCTAGGACCTCGGCTGCCCTCCTCCAGTGCTCGGTTTGCGATGTGTTAGACTTTGTCAAGATGTCGCTATCCTGCTGCTCTGATGTTACCAGCTCGAAGTAGGTGTCGAGATCTTGCATTGATTGTTTGACGATGTTGAGCTCTCTTGTGAATGTTCGGAGTTTCTTGGCTTCGCTTTCGTATTTCAGGATGTTGAGCAGTGATAAGTTGTCTTCTTTAATTGTTGTGGGTTGGATTCTTTGAGCTATAGCCTCCAACTTCTCGTCGTTGATGGAGTGTTGTATTGTTGCCGTTAGCACCCCTCCCCCGATTTCGGTGATTACTCCCCTCAGCATTTTCTCTGCCATTACTATGTCTACTGCCGCGTGCAGCTCCGCCGTGGCTGCTGAAGGTGATATGCCTCGCTCCCTATTTGATCTGGCAATAGTCGATCCTGAGTCTTTATGTCCTATCTTGAGCTCTATGCCTAGTCGTGATTGTGATGTTTTTGATGTCGACCATGACGCATCGCACGATCCCCTGATCTTCATGGGTTTAATCATTCTAGTTGCTTCGTCCACTTCCCCTGGATATAAAGTCGTTCCTATATGTGCCGTCGTTACTAGCATAGCTCCTAGATGGATTAGGTCGTTGTACTCTCGTATGTTTGGGTTGTGTGCCACTTCTCCTGCTATTCCAAATCCTGCTCGGACGTCTGGGCGTGTGATTCTTAGATACATTAATACTCCAAGTGTGCTCTTGTATGTAGTTATGGATACTGGTTTGTCGCTGTCTTTCATTCTCTCTTGCTTTGTCCTCGCTGGGGCGTATATCTCTGGTACCACCTTGTCGGCAAACAGTGTTTCTTGGATCTTCTTGAGTTGTGCTGGTTGAGTTAGTGTCATGCTTCCGTCTGGGTTGGTTGTTATTTTGACTCCTATGATCTCGTCCAGGGGCTTATGGGTCATTGTCCACTTCTCGTCCATTGCTGCCTTGATGCGTGCCGCTTCTTCTCTGGCCTCCTTGTCTGTTGTCCACCCCATCGGAATGTCGTCAGTTGCCACTGCCATCAGGATCCTTGATGTTGTTGTTGTTCCTTTCCATATCCATAGGCATTGATAGTATTGTGAGTGTTTCCATCCGTGTGGCTCCTGCGTGGTCATGAAGTTGCAATAGTGTTTAAACCATTCTTTACTGGCGTCTGGGCACCCGTATATGACACTGTCGGTTTCATAGTATCCCCCTTTGGCTTTTCCGCACTCGATTGGCTTGAGGTGTATTACTATTCTCCTCCTATACTCTGCCTCGTCCATCCTGTTATGTAGGAAACATTGTTCAACATCGCTATGGCTACTTTCCATTCTGTAGTATGCTATGTATGATAGTACTATCTTTAGGAGTTCTTCGTCCATTGCCGGGGAGTATAGGTCTTTCTCATCGAATATCTGTGATCTTTTCTCGCTCCTGCCGTCTATGTTTATTCGACACTTGAGTCTGCCATCGCTTTTGGTAAGTAGTACGGTGACGTGTCTTGTTATCGTTCCTGCCTTGGCATCCTCCTCTAGGATCTCCCGGATTGCTCGCTTGTCCAACATGCCTTGAAATTCCTTGTGAATGACTGGCAGCCAAATTTCCTCTAACTCCACGCTGCCCTCTACCATTGCTATGGTTGGGTTGTCGCCTGTATGTGTCACTCTTGCCTTCATCACATAGTATACCTGCTCTCCGTTAGCCCAGTGGCCAGTGTTATCGTATGTATCATGGATGCTCTGTATGAGGCCTGCGTCTACTAGGTTTTTATCTTTATAGAATTCCTGCCAGAAGTGTTGTCTTTGTTCGTTTTCCACTAGGCTTCTCTCCTGGTCTTCTGACGCCCCCACCATCATGGATGCCCTGGTTTCTGTTGTTGTTATGTTCTCCTTCTCTGGTTCTAGGCTTATCGATGTTGTCATCGCTGGGATTGCTTCCTTCGTTGTTGCCTCCTCGTTCCTGCCTTTAATTACGCTGGCTATATCCCGCTCTTCCTCTTCTTCTTGTCGAACGAGTTGCTTTATGACTTCTTGTTGTATCCCATATGACGATGTCGTGTTGACTTCCGCTCCATCGTAATTGATATTGATGTGGCCGTCCCGTGGGTTTCTTGTTATGGACACCTCCCTTCGATGCGCGTTGTCTCCTATTATTTCCTCTATGCCCGAGACGGCTTGTATATGTCCCCTTCGTTGTACTCTTCCTGTGTCTAAGTATTGTACGTCCACTGCCTTCGTCCCGTCCCTGTATATTCCGATTACCCTTCCGGCCTCGTTTCGTGTGGGGAATGTTCCTCTTTGATTCTCATGTCTCTTTACCACCACAATGGTTCCTAGTCGTCGGCCTTCCTCGATATTTATATCTGGTTTGTCTCCTGTGACTACCTCATAGGGCGATACTCCTTTTCCTCCTGCTCGCTCTGATGCTGCGTTGGGTACGATACATCGAACGTCGTCACAGTCTTGTAGTATCGGGAGCCAATCCTGCTTCCTCATCGTGGGCGTTGACGCTAGTGTTGTTGCCACGTCGTTTGCTGCTGTTTGCCACGATCGTTCTACTGTTGGTGCCGGTATCTGGGCGGGCCTTGGCTGTAGATGTATACCATATATTGCTGCCTCTGCCCTCATCGTCTCGGCTGATTCGGTGCTGCCGAAGTCCATTTGCCCTTTTCTGACATGCCAGCCATAGCTGGCGAAGTATATGATCCACTTCCTTAGTATCCCTTTGCGGACTGACGGCGACAGGTTTCTTGCTCCATATGTTCTTCTGAAGCCGGATCCGATGTCTATGTATCTGTATGCATACGTGCACAGATTATTGCAGGTCCCTCTCGACGGTGGGCTATACGGTCCGAGCAGATCAACTTCGAATGCCTCCCCTGGTTCTTTAGGTGTTTGTACTCCCGTCCCTTCGTACTGTTGCTGGTTCTTCCTGCCTATGCTACACATGACGCATATGTTTTTCTCTGCGATAAGTCTTAGCACGCTCGGTGTGACTTCGGCATCAGTTCCATTCCATGCTCCGTTCTCTATGCATATCGCCATCGTATTGAATGGTAGGTGTCGTAGCGCGATGTGTTGCTGGAATGCTTTCCTGATTACTCGCTTGGGTATTCTATCCCCGTGTCGAACCTTTACCTCGTTGACTAAGTGTGTTCTTGGTTGTTTGCTGGCATTGTTGCTATTGCCTTCGTCGTTTGTTGTTTCATTGTCTGCCTCAAACATTGTGTTTATATCCATCGTCCACATCTTAGTGTTACTGTTAAAGTTGCCTATTTTTGTCTTTTGGGTTGTGTTGCTTTCATTTTGTGTTATATAGGCTCCTTGATCTGTTAGGATTATCGTTCGTTTCATTTCCACTAGTGCCGCTGCCGATACTAGATTGGTTTCTAGGTTTTTCATTATTTCGGCATGTCTTATGATCCCTCGTCCAACCACGTATTGTGTTATGCGTTGGCTTATTCCGATTTGTGCCATTTGTACTGTTGGTCCCGAATTGTTTGTGTACTTATGAATGTCTACCCATCCCTTGGCCTTGAGCATCTCTGCTGTATCTTCTCGAATGATCACCGCTCCTGCCGCTGAGTCTAAGTAGCTCAGGTCCTGTTCGACTAGTATGATGTGTTCCTCCGATGTTTGCCGACTAGCCCCTAGTCATTCCTCGTCCTGACCTTCTGTCTTGCGCCGTTTGGGTTGATGTCTGCCGAATTCACATTTCGTTCTATCTAGGCATTCTCTGCCAGCCTTCTCGTATGGGCACTCTTCCTCGGCATAGTCGGTATTGGGCTTTCCTGGATGTTCGAATCTACATTTATTGCCGAACCTACAACTGTTACCGTTCCAGTTAAAGCATACCCCTGTTCTCGTTCCTTGTTGAGTCCCTCCTTGCCTTTCGTGTTTAAATTCACACTTGTCGCCTTTTGTGCACATGCCTTTGGTCCATTTCCAACACTCCGGCTTCTGTGACCCTATTACTGGTTGGCCTACGTGTTTAAATCGGCATGTGTTTCCCGCCATA
>CALGTP010000190.1 GCA_937902105.1 uncultured Actinomycetes bacterium | reverse complement strand
GACAACATCCCATGGCGATTGGCGTAAATAAACAACACATTGGCGCTCATATCAAAAAAACCGGCCCACAAAGCAATCGCTGGGATGCGACCTTGACCAAGCCTCGAACGGCCACGGAAAGCGATGATCGTTGCCGCAATCGATATCGACGCAATTCGCGCCGCCAGCAACGGCCACATTCCCGAGTCAGATGACGTGCGATCAAGACACACAAACATCCATCCGAATCCGCAACCTGCCAAAGTTGCCACGCCAACGATTGCCAACTTCGTTGGCGCGTGCGCCGTTCCTACTGCACCAGTCACTAGAGCAATGCCGACGATTGCGATCACTATTCCTGCATAAGCAATGAGTGATGGTCGATCACCGAGAAAAAGACCCGTTCCAACCGGAAGGGCTGCACTGACAACGGCCGCAAGCGGAGCAACGACCGTCATCGAACCCTTCGCTAGCGCGTAATAAAAAAGTGTCAGTCCAACAAATCCACCAAGACCACCAGCTGCGCCCCACAACCAGTCATGCATTCCTGGTGCAGGATCACCCAGAATGACAAGAAATATTCCTAACAGCATCAAACTAAAAATTTGTCCAGCGCAGGTCACAACCAAACTGTCAATCTTTCGTGACGCTCTCCCACCGCAATAGTCACCAACCCCATAAACAAGGGCTGCAGCGGCAGCCAGCAAAATCTCCACGCCTTATGGTTAGCACGACCGCACATGTCAGCAATGACTTGGTTACTTTTGGTGCATGCGTCGTTCCCTATTAGCCCTCGTATCCCTAATATCTCTCACCGCCTGCAGTGGTGGATCATCGGGCACGACATCAGAGACTCCTTCAACAGATGTGGGGTCCAGTGAAGCTCCCGCCGAAACAACGACAACTTTGGCCACGCCTACTTCAATCGTTGCTCCGTACACGAGCGAGATCTATAGCGACCCCACGCACTGGACCTGTCGTCCCGACATGACCGATACCTGTGATGACGACACCAGCGTCACCATGATCAATGCGGACGGCACCACCGAAGTTGCAACCTTCACTCCAGATCCTGATGCCCCCGTTGATTGTTTTTACGCCTATCCAACAGCAAGCGAAGACAGCACTATGAACTCCGACCTCATCGCTGGACGCGAGAAGGAAGTCGTCTATCAACAAGTTGCCCGATTGTCTTCGGTGTGTCGTATGTTCGCACCGACATACCGCAGCGTCACTCTGGCTGGGTTATTCAATCCTCCAGCGGGAGTGGACCGTGCAAGCGCGTGGATGATTCCCTTTGAAGATATCAAAGATGCCTGGAACCATTATCTCGCCAATGACAACCAAGGTCGGGGCGTCATTTTATTGGGTCACTCGCAAGGAACAGGCCAACTCATCCGCCTCTTAAAGGAAGTGATTGATCCAAGCGAAGCGCAACGATCAGTATTGATTTCAGCAATCATGTTGGGTGGCGCAGTTGCCGTTCCTGAAGGCGAAGACGTCGGTGCTGCGATGCAAAATATTCCGCTGTGTCGTTCGAACGAACAAACTGGATGCATCATCACCTACGCATCTTTCCGCGACACTGCACCTCCGCCCGCCAACGCTTATTTCGGTAAGCCAGGAGGAATGGGAGAACCATCGCCCGAAGGCGAAATGGCTGGCTGCACCAATCCCGCCGCACTAAGCGGGGGCACGGGCGTCTTGAAGTCGGCCTTTGTCACTGCCGACTGGGCGCTTGCCGACGGAAATTCAACGGCAATGATCACAACCCCATTTATGGGATTCCCCGACCTACTTGAGGCCGAATGTATATATGCAAACGGCTTCTCGTATCTCGAAGTTCACACCAATGCCGATTCAACAGACGCTCGCGCTGATTCATTCAAGGGCGACCTTTCACCAGAGTGGGGAACGCACGCAGTGGACTGGGAAATCGCATCGCTGAGCATTCTTGATGTGGTCAAAGAAGAGATCGCCGCATGGAAGACAACCCACTGACTCTCAACTAAAGGCGAGGCTCAACTAAGGTCCGTGCATGGATCATGTTCGATTCGGTCGCACCGGCCTCAAAGTTTCTCGTTTGTGTCTTGGCACGATGACCTTTGGTTATCAATGTGATGAGGAAACATCCTTTTCCATCATGGACGCAGCCAGTGAAGCAGGAATCGACTTCATTGACACCGCCGATATGTACCCATTAGGTGCGCCGAGCGAACTCTACGGACGCACTGAGGAGATACTCGGGAAATGGCTCGCTGGCAAGCGGGATCAATACCTCATCGCTACCAAATGTTTTTTCCCAACGGGCAAGAAGGCTTGGGAAGGCGGTAACTCACGACAAAACATTATGCGCTCCATCGATTTGTCGCTGAAGCGTCTCGGCACTGACCATATTGATCTGTATCAAGTGCATTCATGGGACGCCAATACTCGCATCGATGAAACTCTCACAGCCCTTGAAGACCTCGTGAAATCAGGAAAAGTTCGCTATGTGGGCTGCTCAAATTTTCTCGCTTACCAACTCGCACGCTCCATCGGACGCGCCGAAGTCCTCGGTCTCACTGGTTTTGAATCAGTACAGCCGCGATACAACATGTTGTTTCGCGATATTGAACGTGAACTATTACCGCTTTGTGAAGATGACAACATCGCCGTGATTCCCTACAACCCATTAGCGGGAGGATTTCTCACTGGTAAACACCTGCGCGGAAATCCCACAGAAGGGAGCCGATTCACTTTGGGCTTCGCCGCTGGTCGATATCAAGCGCGCTATTGGCATGAGCATATGTTTGACACTGTTGACCAGTTACGCGAGATCGCTAACGAAACTGGCGTCTCTTTGGCGACCCTTGCCGTGCAGTGGGTACTCGCCAACAAAACTGTGACGTCACCGATTATCGGAGCCAGTCGACCCGAGCAATTGGCTGACGCAGT
The DNA here is from genome assembly GCA_937902105.1 of uncultured Actinomycetes bacterium. Classification (GTDB taxonomy): domain Bacteria; phylum Actinomycetota; class Acidimicrobiia; order Acidimicrobiales; family Ilumatobacteraceae; genus Casp-actino8. The sequence goes on along the minus strand of CALGTP010000190.1, from coordinate 1,585 downwards.
CATTGCCACACACTCCCCAATGAGTCCCGACATCAAAAAGCGCATTGACGAATTGACGCACGACTACCGCTTTGTTGACGACGCCCGCTGACTCAGTTGCGGTCGGGCGCCCAATTACCATGAAAGCCGAACGGTACGCGTGCCGGCAACTTCACCTGCGCTACATAACCCCGTTCAAAGTCACGAGCATCAATCACGACGAATTCAGTTGAGTCGTTTGATCCATCATGCACAAAGGTCACCAGCCAACCGTCGTCTTCATCGGTGCTTCCGGGACGCGCAATAAAGACTGGTTCACCTGCTGCTCGTAATGCACCGTGATCAAACACTTTGCGCTCTCCGCTGATGAGGTCGTGTTTGATGGTCGGCCAATGCATTGAGCCTGTATCAACCTGAGCGCAATAGCCGTAGCGATACGGCAGTCCAGTCAGCGATCCGCGATGTCGCGGGAATTCATTCACCGATGAGTCAACCGTGGTGACCGACACTCGCTTGGTCAGCGGATCAATCTCCCAGCGCATCAGTCGCGACGCTGCGTCGCCGAATGGACCTAACAAGTCATCGCGCATCATGAGGTCGTAAAAACACACGTCAAGCACAACTTTGCCGTCCGGCGTGTCGTAGGCGTTCATCGGGTGGAACACATATCCCACCGGCACATCAACCCACACGATGTCGGCTGCAGTACCTTCTCGCGGCATGAGTCCGACTCGATTGCCGTACTCGGCATTCCATCTGAAGGGGAAACGACCAGTGAACGCGAGATCGAAGTCAACCAGTACTGGTTGATCGTAAACGACAACGTAACGATTGGTGATTGACATGTCGTGCACCATTGACATGCCTGGCAAAGGAATATCGACCGTGCGATTCACGCGACCGTCTTTACCAACCCGCACATACTGCACATGATCCATCCACTCGGCCCAGGCATAAACGATGGCATGCATCTCGCCGGTTACTGGATCTATTTTCGGATGCGCAGTGAATGCGCCAGGCAATGTTCCAAAAAAGTCATTACGGCCAACGGTTTCTAATTCGTACGTCAACTCCACTGGGCATGCACCCGCTTCAACCATCGCCCACGTTGTACCGGCGAATGCACCGACGTTGGTGTTGGGTCCGGTCGGAGAGTTGTTCCAGTTTCGGCCTGAGATATCGGGCAGACCTTTTGCGGCATTCACTGCAGTTGAACCAACGTATCGATTGCGATACCACTCGGCGCGTCCTTCCCGTAATCGAATGCCGTGTACCATGCCATCCCCCACAAACCAGTGGTGAGTTGCTGGATCAACATCAGTGATCGGGTTCGGCCCATTGCGCAAATACCGACCATTCAGTTCAGTGGGCAACTCCCCGATGACTTGCAGATCAAAGGCGGTCACCTCTTGCGAAACTGGGGCGTAATTACCTGAGAGGTACATGTTGTTGGCGATCGCATCAGATAATGAAGTCATAGAAACCATATTATCTGCTCGCCGTTGCCAAGTTACTGACCTGAGAAAAACACAAAGCCCCACCGTAGTGAACGCTTTTGGTGGGCATGACGGGACTCGAACCCGGGACCTCTACCATGTCAAGGTAG
>CALGTP010000189.1 GCA_937902105.1 uncultured Actinomycetes bacterium | reverse complement strand
GAAATCTCGACTCCCCCCTCCCGCATCGCTTTTGTAGCTGTGCTAGAGAGTAGGAGACGGACTTAGATGTCCGTACGAATCCCCAAAAGGTTAAGAGCGTTGCCCCATTTTTGTGGTTCTAATGCTTTAGTGAAAATGTCTGCTGCTTGCTCGTTTGTGTCGGTGTAGACAAGCTGGTAGTGCTCCTCGTCGGCGAAGATCTCGGAGAGCCTGTTCAAGTTGACCTTGTGTGTCCGCTTGATGTGGCGGAGCTTCGCGCTCCAGCCGCTCTTCACGACGATGATGGCGGCCTGGTTGTCCTCCATCACCTCGAGAACGATCTCCCGGCCCAGCAGCACCTCCCAATGAGATACTGAGGGCAATGCCTCAAGGAAGAGACTATATGCCAAGCTGACAACCTCAGACTCTGTTGTTGAGCCGCTGGTGCATGTCTGCTTCTTTGACACCCATGCCAGGGGAAACCACGTGTTGGGTCCTACCAACACCAGGAAGCCCCCATTGGTTGACTTGCTGTCGAGACGGTCTCCACAGAAGTCGGCATCCACGTACAAGCGTAGCTTGAGGTCCTCAGGCTTGTCCTGCACGACCCCTACTAGCTTATAATGTTTGGTGGAATGGATGTAGCATATAAGCCTGTAAAGCATCTTGTCACAGTTGCGTGTCCACTCCTGCACTTTGCTTGCGAGATCACCTATTGGCTTGATTAGGTCTGGCCTGGCAAGGCGACCCAACCAGAGGTTCTTCATAAGCATGCTGCAGGCCTTTCCCGCGAGCTCTCCTTGGATGTCATCATCTGCAGCTATGAGGGATCCCTCCGGGGCAAACGGAGTCGCGGCGTGCCGCAGCTTCTTTGCCTCTGGCAAACTGAGGTACAAATCGACACACTGCTGAGCATAATCCGACATGTTGAAAGCAAGAGCCTCAGCGGACGCGCCCATGGCAGCGTTCTCATCTGAGATGTGTTTCAACTTAACTCTGTCGTGTTGTCTGCCCAGAATGCGGCCAAGCGGTGCTGGCGGCTCTATGTCGACTTTGGCACCAAGCCTGATCCAAAAATCAGCGTGCTTCTCCTTTGGCCCTGCTAGCGTGAAGTCATCCACGTACACGCAGAGCAGAAGCTTTGTGTCCTCGAACCAGTAGTTGCCAGGGAACTCATCGCTAACGACTCCTCCCATGTCTTTGAGGATGGAGTGTAGGTGATTCTCCCAATGGGCTCCGCTCTCTGGGTGCCCATATAATGATTTGATCAAGGCAACGACAGGGCGGACGAAGTTGTCTCGCCACCACGTGGGGCGGAGCTCCGGCGGCAGCTCGATCCAAGTGGCATACTTGGACTTGAGCAAAGCCTGGACGTATGCTTTTATTGCATCCGCTGTCGTGGTGGTGTGGCCGGGTATCTCGCCGTAGGCTAGACACGCGTTCAGCCCTTGGACTGAGGTGGGACTGGCGCTCATGTTTTGGTACATGGCAGCTGCGCCATACTCGTCCTTACCCGTATCACCACGGTATACTATGCGACCCTTGATCTTGCGATAGATCTCCGCCATCTCGGCGAATTTCTCTCCTGCAATGGTCATTAGTTGTCCGAAGTGAACCTTGATGCCCGTCTTTCTTGCCTGCTCTGCTACCTCCTCCTTTTCCCTGACAGAGTTGAGGTCCCATGTTCCAACCGATTCGAGGCCAGCGGCCTCATCGCGGACTGCCTTGAGGGCGGCTGGGTTCGACATCATCTCTTTCCTTGAAAGGAGTCTGGTGACAGCCGCGGCTACGTCAGGTCCCTCGGATGCGCCAAGAGCGGCATACTCGAGAAGACCTAACGCATCGATGTCGGCTATCAATGCAGAGACGGTTGGATTGTCAACCCACTCTTGATAGATGGCTTCGCCGTCAGGTGTGTCTGAGTGGGGTTGGTTGCGGCAGCAGTGCCCGGTGGATTGGACCGGTAGACAGCTCATAGCTGGCACATGGCCTGCCACTATGCCTGGGTAGAGCGAGGCGGCGATTGTCTCACACATTGATTGTGGGTAGAAAGATGTCTGCGCTGTGAGGTTGCCAGAGATGATCCCATGAGTGAAATCATGTGGATGTTGGCATCGACATTGGTTTAGGGATACAGCCAATCTGGAATCGGAGGTGATGACCCGCCAAT
>CALGTP010000188.1 GCA_937902105.1 uncultured Actinomycetes bacterium | reverse complement strand
GCGAGGAACTAGTGGGCGCCCAGCGTCAACCGACCACTTATTCAATTCAGGTGATGCCAGAGTTGAGGCAATAGCGGCTTCCCAAAATGCAACCATCTTCGGAGTCATTCCTGGAGGTCCAACAACTAAACGCATTTCAGTTACAACACCTTCGAGTTCTGGGTATCCAGCTTCGCTTGCAGTAGGCACTGCGGCCAACCACTCCAAACCCTCTGGACGCTGATCTGGAGTTCCAAGGAACAGGATCGGTGTGATGTCGCCTGATTCGACGAAACCAACCAAGTCAGATGTTCCATAAACGATGTAATCAACATCACCACGCACGAGGGCAAGAACTGCTTCTTCAGAACTTCCTACACCGAAAGTGATCGTGGAATCCAACCCGAGTGCCTCGGATGAAACTACGTTGGCAATTGAGGACGATGATCCCTTTTCTACAGTGATCGTCTTCAGATCGGTTCCGGCTTGAAGATCAGCCACTGACTTATAGTCAGACTTGCTTGCGACGTACACGACGTAGCCGTTTTCCTCAATCGAACCAAGAATCGTAAACTGTTCTGTCTTCCACTTTGCCAGATCAGGATATGCAATTTCCTGAGCAATAGCGGCCGGCATTGGCAAAATACCGATGGTCTGTCCGTCAGCATCACGTGCGAACAACGTCGATATTCCCTTTACGAAAGGATCAATGTTGATTGGAGTTACTTCTTCTGTGATTGATCCTGATTCTTTCAATGCGGCAGAAACACCACGTGAATAAGCATCAAAACCACCACCAGTCTTGTATGGAATTACCCACTCAACACCACCATCTAGAACAAAATCCGGCTCAACGGTGGTTGTAGTTTCTTCTACTTCGGCACCAGATGATCCAGATGATCCAGATGAACAAGCTGACAGCGCCATTGCGCTAACGGCAGCAAGACCGATTAGTGACCGGCCCAACTTTGATTTAACTGACTTTTTCATAATCCCCCATGTTGTTTTTTGAATGAATAATTGTTGATTACACAACAGAAATAAACCACTTATGCCCCATTTGTTTATTCCTGTATACCGAGTGTAGGGTGCGATGTGAGAGTTGTCAAATTGTTCTTTTTATTAACCGTGAAGGAGTAACAAGGTGTCAGAGACGAAGACAAATGTGACCCATTATGAGGTCCAAAAAATGCGCCGCAAGGAGTACCTAGCCCACTGGGAGAAACTCCAACGCACTATCGTTCGCAAACCGGATGTAGTCATGGTCGATACCCCGCGCAACATGAAGAGTGGCGTCATGGTGAGTGCTGACGGAAATGTTCCTAGCCTGAACTTAGACGCCGTTATGCACGAAATTGCGCCAGGGACAACTACAACCGTTCATAGACATTCATGGGATGCATTCATCTTTGTTACTGGTGGAGAGGGTTGGACCGAGGTTGATGGAAAGCGTTTTGAATGGAGATCATGGGACACCATTTATCTGCCTGGTGGAAGCTGGCATCGTCATTCATGCACCGGAACCACGCCTGGGACTTTTACAAGTTTCAGTGTGCAGCCGCTGGCAGAACTTCTCGGTCTGTCGTTTATTGAGGATGCTGGTGATACCCCATTTGAAAAGCTTCCCCCCCGTTGGGCTATGAGTCAAGGGCTTGATCTTGGAGATCCATATTCGAACAGACTGGCTAGAAATTATGCCAAGCAAGACGCAATGTCGAAGAGCAGAGTGCTTACCGCCTACGACGATATTCGCTTCCGGGTTACTCCACGCGGAGGTAGAAGTGGTTTCCTCATTGACTCAACTCTCGGTCATGCCACGGGCGGCCTCACTGCGGTGATCCATCAACTGGCTCCAAGTCTCTACCAATCTCGACATCGCCACGGCGGTGAGGCTTGGTTGTATTGCATCGCAGGTGAGGGATACACAATCATGAATGATGAGAAAGTGACTTGGACTGTAGGGGATCTCGTCATTGTTGACCATTGGGCATGGCATCAACACTTCAATGCGTCCCCAGACAACATTGCATCAATTATTCGAATTCATAACTTTGACTCACTGTATTTTGCAATGGCAGCAATGTTGCAACCGATGAATTTATTCGAAGAGTTGCCAACCCTTGACGCACCAGATGTTTCACAGATTATTTGGCCAGACACAAATCAAGGCAGACCTCAATAATCTGAATGGCAAGGAACTCCAATGTCTAATCACAGCCACGATCCACGCGACGATCGCTATGGGTACCTTAAATGGCATGTTGTACCAAGACCGAGGTGGGATCAGTACTGGCCAAAAATCATTGTCCCCCAAGACATCAAGCATCGACTCATGCGATACATCGAGCTTGCTCTACTTAAAGATTTTAGTGAAATCAATATTTCACTGCCACTCCATCGAGTAGGGCTGGTTTACGGGGCACCTGGAACGGGCAAATCCACACTAATAAAAGGCGCAGCTGTTGAAGTTGCTAAGAAA
>CALGTP010000187.1 GCA_937902105.1 uncultured Actinomycetes bacterium | reverse complement strand
AAGCAACCTTAGCTTCACGACGCTTCTGTCTGTATTTTATTTTTCTCTCGGCCGCCACACGTCTAAGTTCTGCTGCTTCTACCGTGTCCGTTAAACTCCATTCGCCCGATCTCATGACTTTTTCCAAGACACCATTTCCATTGAACTTCGTGAGGCCGTCACACAGCATTTCTCTGCCTGGAACCCATCGCACAAAACTGTTGCTTTCCGGTTCCGTCCAGAGACTCTCTCAAAACCGCAACGCCAATAGCTGTGCGGCGATCGGAAGGCATGAGGTCCGAGTTCAGACTATCATAGCCGCACTTGGCATCAATGACCAGCACTTGTTTCCAGGTACTAGCACCTTTCCGCCACTGCTTGAGCTTGAACTCCGGGTTGGTCATTTCCGAGAGAACTGCCCGCACGTAGTCTCCATGTTCATAGGCAGTTGCTGCATTGCTCAGTTCAGCTCCCATGCTAGCGCGGACCACACGCTGAATCTTCGAGCTGGACACATCCACCATGGATAGGCGAGCCGTGCCGCGCAGAATGCTCGGTTCCGCCATGGCAATTATCAGGCCACCTTGACTTGCTCCGCCTGGCATACCTCCATAGGCTGCATCACTTACGGCCAGTACCAGCATTTCTTGCAAAGGGCATCGCAATTTACGGATCACCACAATCATGGGCTCACGAGACCTTCTGATTACGGCATTCATCTCGCGAAGGGCATCAGGATCATCCAAACCTGACAACTGCTGACAACGCGAAATACCCGCTTGCAAATGGTAGCAAGCCTGTCGCGCGGCCCAATTCAGCTGTCCACCAGCTGATGCAAGATGTTGCTTCTCGACTGGGACCAGTGCTTTTCGATCACCAACTTCTCGCTGAGGAACTTCCTTCACGTCTTTGATGTACTCGTCCACGCAGTACTCCACCTCAAAGGTTTCTGGATTCTGTCGCTCCCAGCGGCCACAGAACTTTTGCCAGCCATCCGTCGCGCGACGATACTTTCCAAAGTTCAAACGACTTTTCGAAGCCTTCCAGAGAGGCCTTGCCGTCTAATCGCCAATCATGCGAGTGTCATCGACGTGGACGGCGGCCGCTGCTCTCAGAAAGTTGAGCCTGGGCCCTTCTGTGTGAAAGAGCACAAACACACCGACCACCAGGCGGCACTCTTTGAAACCAAGGTATACTAAGACCGTCTTGTACATCAAATAGAACAAGCGGGGCTTTCTGGCAATCCAAAACCTCCCTTGGTGCCTTGCACGATGTCCAGCCGACAGTCAGGTCCCAAAAGGCTTCGCAGGAAGTCCACGACTTCCTGAGGGTATCCATGCGGCATGCGAATATAGATTTCTCTGTCGGCAGGCAACTCTTCTCCCTGAAGAAATGCCGCAGAGACATCTTCGTGTTCGATGACCCAACCAAATTGAACCGCCAGAAAGTTCAGCAGATTATGCGACAGAAGGCTGGCTGTCGGCGAGTCGGTAGCATATTTGCCGGCATCCGGATCCCGGTGGCCCCCGAACACCCAGCGAGCCTTGAGAATTGCATCGATTAAGTCTTTGAGGCCACGATTGGTCAGCACAAACCGTGAAGTGAGAATCCTCTTCGGATCCACAACCTTGCCAAGGGGCACTCCTTTGACAGCATGGTAATCAAAGTAGATGTTGATAGCCTGCTTGATCGGTTCGATGAAAGCCTTCTGCCATTTTTCATCCAGTGATAACCAGCGATACTCTAGGCGTGCCTTGCCGGCGACAGGAGCCTCAACGGTCACCGCGTTGGCGTCGGCTACTTTGAG
>CALGTP010000186.1 GCA_937902105.1 uncultured Actinomycetes bacterium | reverse complement strand
AAACACAAGCTCTAGCAATTCTTAAAACCAGATGTCACACGTGTTCCCATTACCTATGAACTCGGTGGCAGGCAATCATGCTTGCTTGTTGGTTAGAACCTGTGGCTATTATTGGTATGGCCATCTATGGCCACGATATAAACAGCTGTCCAGAGTCAGCGGGCTGTTCAGGGTTTCGTGCCGTGAGCATGAAAGCTTATAAGTTGAAATTCGTTGCCCAAATCACATGTGTAGATTCTCATGAGCTCACTTTAGTTTTGAAATTGAAAACTAGTAGACATCGTTCTGAAACTCCATAGGCCTTTGGCATGAACCAAGATAGCGCAACCCTTCTGCATGTCACGCAGCATCGAAGCGGTGTGTCAACCACCTGTCCGGATGCCCTATACCATGGACCTGAATTTTTAAAGGGCATGCACACATTGGCATGCATACTGTGGTAGGCCACACATTGTAGCAAATTCCTATGAATTCAACTTACACAAAGGCTGACATCGAATTATTCCATCATCATCACCTGACGTAGCCATTTTGGCCCAAACCAGTTTTTCTGTGGACTGTTCCTAGAGGCAGTGCGGTCCTAGAGGATCATGCAAGAGAATGAGGATTTTGAGGCCGACATGGCAGAGCATGAAACTAGTGTGACCGAGGCAGCTGGCACTAAGGCATCTGTCCGTAAAAAAGGTGCTGCTGCCAAAGGTGCCCGTGTTAAAGGAGGTCGCAGTGGTAAGGAGCCATGTCTGGTGGAAAATTGTGCAGACCCTCGAGCCAGTCAATGCCGCTTTTGCACCATGCACAAGAGGAGTGAGGACGCGATGAAGTACCAAGCATCGAAGCAGGGTGGAAACGGTGAGGCGCTGAAACTGCTGACCAAGGTTCTGATGGACGATGTCAGTGCGGCATTTGAGGTCTCTGAGTTTTCCAAGCTCAACCCCCCTGACAAGAAGTATGCGCGAAAGACACTCATCCAGTGGGCTTCTTACCTGAAGTCAACGTACAAGAAGTTTTTTGTGAAGGAGACTCAGGACGAGGTCCCCATGACACAGACAGCTTTCTTCAAATTCTGCGAGACCTCTTTGGGGCTCACTGATCTTGAATCCAAAGACTGGTGGAAGGATATGCTCAGTAACCCGCAGGTTGAGCGCGACAATGGAGGCTTCAAGGGGCGACAGCAGTTGTGGGTGCCAGTCGGCAAGAAACGGTCAAGGGGAAGCGAATCAGGAGTTCAAGATGAAGTCCAGGAGGGCGGAAACCAACTGAAAGGAGCTACTCCGCACGATGTGAAAGTGTTGAAGGACCATACCAAAAACCTCGACGCTAGCTTTGCTGACGAGTTGTTTGTATTGCGAGGGTGTGGCTCTGGTACTGGAAGCTGCCCCCCGTCGGAAGATGCCGAGGGCGAAGGGGCAGTCGACAAGAAGCCACGAACTCTGAAACCAGAGAGGGATGCCCCTCGGTTCCATAAAGCGATGCAGAGCGCCATGGAAAAATTGCAGAAAGCGAGAGAGAAGTCTACGTGTGCCTACGATGCTGCAGTCAAAGTGCTTCATGAGATTCCTGAGGACGACAAGCAGAAGGATAAAGCTCTCAACTCTTACACTTCCACGCTGCAGCTCCATGCGCAGATCTTCATGAAATTTGAAGGCAACACCGATGTCGTTAAGTTGTTCAACATTTATCAACCTCCAGCTTCTTCAGGTGGACCGCCGCCATTGATCCCATCCTTTGTCCCTGACATCAGAGCTGCCATCATGGCCCCTGCAACCCCGGCAGCATCAGCTCCTGGAACCCCTATGGCGACAGTTCCTCATCCATCGCCGTCAAAGCCTATTTTGCCAGTGCCAAGCAAGGCAGCGAGTGTCTGCCTCACAGACGAATACATCCAGATCACCTCGATGAAAAGGATCTTGCAGGATTTCCCGTTGAAGAAACCCTTTGCGACAGACCCGGAGATGGCGATGACCCTTTCTGAAATGGAGTTCCACGTGGGGGAAGTCACTGACTGTGAAGACTCGGAAGCTCTCAATATCCACATGGTGGCTTGGGAAGAGGCGAGCAAGATCGCCGTAGCCATTGTCAATGCAATGAGCATGTCTTCGATTACTCTTGTCAGACATGCTGCATCGCAAGGGCGTGACAAAACGAGGAAAGAAAAACAACTAGCACAGGAGCGACAGACAGCTCAGCTCAAGAAGATCCGGGATGGAGCCAAACAGCAAGCTGAGGCA
>CALGTP010000185.1 GCA_937902105.1 uncultured Actinomycetes bacterium | reverse complement strand
CGATTCCCTCCTCCTCCAAGGCTGGAATGGCGATTTTGATGCATTCATCGCCGCCCGCCAAACGTCCCTCAAGACACACATGTTCAGCAGGGAACGGCTCAACCCAATTGCCGACACCCTCCGAGCGTGCCTGCCCCCTATCCTATTCGACAGGTTGTACCGCCTTGCAGACGGCCTTCCCCTATTCGTCCCCTCCACGTTCGTTAGCAACAACTACCCCGAACCCCCGGCCCGAATCTACCGAGACACGGCACCCGCCGTCCACAAGATCATCGCAGCGCAATGGGAACTCGGTACGGTGCTCCTCCTCCCTACAGCCGAAATCCTCTCGGGACGCCATGGGCCTTTCCACTTCTCGCCCCTCCGCTGGACTGAGGCCGCCAAAGTAATGGGCCGCATCCTCGCCGACTTCACAAACTCTATCGATGGCCACAACATCAATGGCACCACACAAGAGGAGGCCGACGAGATTCTGGCTTGGGCCCGGGCGACGTTCGGCGACCTTACCCTCCCAACGCTTCATGGTATCATCGACATGCTCTTCCGAGCGGCCGAAATACACGGATGGATAAACTTGGTCCTTGTCAAGGCCGACGTGAAGGCAGCGTTCAATCAGCTGTTCTTCCGGCCCGAAGACGTCCGCCTTACCGCTTTCTCCTTGCTGGGCGGGATGACACTCCTCAACCTAGTAGGCAACTTTGGCTGGCGTGGGACCCCGTTTGGGTGGAATGTCATGGCACAGACAATCCAATACTGGCTCCGCTTCCTCGGAATCCTGTTCCTATGCATGTACGTCGACGACGTCATGCTGGCGTGCCACCGACAAGAGGCCACGATCGTACACGACACCATCAAGTCCATTTTCCAGCAACTTATGGGCCCACGCGCTCTGGCTCCCCTCAAAGAAGAGACGGGTCGCCGCCTAGTACTCATCGGCTGGTTGGTCTGCCTCGACACCATGACCGTCCAGCCATCACGCCCCATCCTCCTCAAGACCATCCATTCTCTGTTCGCTATCACATTGAACGAAGCCGTCAATTTGAAAACACTTCAACAAATTGCCTCGAGGTGCGAGCGTTTCTTGACCGTGGCACCATACATGTCCCCGTTCCTGCAAGCCATCTACAACGACATTGCAGGCTTTCGGGGCAACAACGACACCCACCACCGGTTATCGGCCTTGGCACGACACGACGTCCTCCTGTGGCGCTCCTTCCTTCTTATGTGGTCGTCACACCCCGAAGAGTTCGCAGCCCCGTTCAGCCAATTTCGGCCACGACCTTGGACAGTAGTGTTCGGCCACGATGGCTGCCTGACAGGCTTGGGCGTTTGGGTCGCAGAGAGGTGCCCGACCACTGGCGAAACCAACGTCCTCGCGTTCTTACGCGTGTCACCCCTGCCCTTTCTGTTCACCGATGACGCGTCCTTCCAGAACACCCACGAATTCCTGTGCGTGATTGTCGGCTTGTTCCTTGCCCGCGGCCTGGGACTGAAAGGCTTCGAGTTCTCGGTAATCGGTGACTCAATGACGACCCTCTCATGGGTACATCGAGGAAGGGCAAAATCCACGGTGGCCCGCCGATGTCAAGTAGCGTACGCCGGCATCCTCCTAGCGACTGCAGCCCAGCCCGGCCTCATGTCCTTCGTCAGCTCAGAAACGAATATCATCTGTGACCCGTGGTCGCGAGGCATCACGACAGCGGCCACCCGCATGGTACCGGCCTGCCTAGAAGTACACGTAACACCAGCTTCACCACTGTTCGACCTGCTAGTACTGTGCGACCCCCAAACACCGTTAGACAGTCTGGAAAGCCACTCCCAACTGTACTCCCAACTGACAGCGATCATCAACAACATCCGGCCCTTCTCCATACCTCGGCCAACCATTCGTTTCCCTGCTCCTGTCCTAACCCCTACGACCACCATCTTCACACCTCGTGAATGGTACTAACCTCACCCAATCCCACGCATCGACACGTTAGGTCTGTCCCCGTTCGCACAACGGATGTTCTCGGGGGCATCACTGCTGCTAGTGAATTCAGTACAAGAGCCGTCCCAGGCCGTCTACACACGCCGTTGGGAGACTTGGAAAGGGTTCATCCACAGACTCACCCCAACCCTCCCACCCCCGGACCCATACCTAGCGCACCTCCCGCACCACGAACAAGTCCGGACATTGGTGGCGTTCGTGTTCTGGCTATTCGCAGAACGCCGGTATGCGGCTTCGACAACGATCCAACACGTCTCAGCAGTGAGTCACTTCTTCCGAGCAAAGATCGCAGACATGTCCGCGTTCACGTCGCCCTCCCTCACTGCAGCACGATCAGGGATCCATCTCGCCCAACGCCTGCGGTACAACATCGAGGACGCGATCGCCCACAAACGGGCCCCAGTATCGTTTGATATCGTGGACCACATACTGGGGCCTACGCCGCTCCACTTGCTACCAGATCCGAAAGAACATAGGCTGCGAGCCGCCATCTTTGTCGCGTTCTGCCTCATGCTCCGTAGAGGCGAATACATCTACAACCCCTCGGGCAACGACCATTCAGTCCGAGCCCGCAACATCACTTTCAGGATAAGGCATTGCGGCAAGGAGATCATCGTACCGGCGAACAAATTACATTTGTTTCTGACTCCCCTGACAGTGACTCACGTCACCCTCTTGGATGTCAAGCTCACCTTCTACTCGAGGAAAGGTGACCGCGCGCACAAGGGTTTCGTGGTGTCCTTCTTAACGGACGACCTCGAACCTGTTGCGTCACGCAACCTAGCACTTGTGCTAGCACAGTGGGCACTCGCGGCCTCGTTCTCCCACCAAGACGATCTTTTCTTCTCGCTCCCGTCCACCAGCAACAGCGGACCTGCACGCACAAGCCTCACCGCCGAAGACGTTCAGACACGACTACAGAGCGGAGCACGAGCGTTAGGTATCCCTGAAGACATCGTCAGAGACATCAAAACCCATTCCCTGAGGATCGGCGGAGCGTCCACGTACAAGAACAGTGGCGTGGCAGATTCCGACATCATGGCGCTGGGAGGTTGGAAATCCCTGCCGTGTGCGTTGGGATACCAGTGGACAGGTGCGGGGTACCACCGCAAAATCGCCCAGAAAATGACCACGTCTGCCTTCCGAGCAGCTTACTCAATGCACGACACGGTCATGCACCTGCCAAGCAGGCGCAACAGTACGGTAGCCTTGGCGACGCGTCGCTAGATGCGCTCCTACGTCACCTGCGGAGACAAAAACACCTCCAGGTCCCGTACCCACTCAGTGGCATGGTTACACCTCTACGTTGCGGTTGCGTCAACAACCTACAAAGCTGTGGGGACTCGAGGGCCCCCAGCCGGTGGGCACGGATGTTCAGGGTAGTGGTATCGATGGCTTGCGAGCCGGGCGACGGCCTCTATGGTAGGTGGGGGATCCACTCGATACTAGGTTCCGGGACATGGAGGCGGTAAGGATTTATTC
>CALGTP010000184.1 GCA_937902105.1 uncultured Actinomycetes bacterium | reverse complement strand
TCGAAAGTCCTCGAAAATTTTCAACTCCATGTCCCAGACGAGGAGAAGCCGTTCTATTTATTTACGGACGCATCCGACCTGGGCATGGGAGCTCATTTGTGCCAACTGAGACACCCAGTAGAGGACTCAGAACTCCACACAGTAAAGGATGAAGACAAATTAACAATTGCCTTCTACTCATCATCATTCGACCTCGCAATGCAACAAAAACCGGTGTATTACCGGGAAGCACGAGCAATGATATGGGGCCTAGAAAAATCCAAAGAATTCCTGGAAAGGGCCCACCTTGAAACAGTCGTGGTGACAGACCACGCCCCTTTACAATGGATAAAAAGCACAAACAAAGGCGCCGTCTCCGCTTGGCTCATCGAGAGCGTAGCGGACCCGGATTATCGCGTCGTGTACATGCCGGGATCAAGTAACACAACGGCGGATGCGCTGAGCAGACCGCCACTGGTGTCACCCAGCAAATTGACCTTGCTTGGAGCAGCGGACGCGTGGGACGCCATGCTGAAACTGCTACCCGTGCGACACATGCACTGTGCAAGAGTGCACGTGTGGGCAGCGCAACACACCTCACTCATTCAACGCAAAGTGCAAGCTTGGAGGCATCCAAGCAACGTGATCAACGTCAGAGCACCTAAGTCAATGTTAGATCATTGCAAAAACTTCGACCTCATCCTGTCTGCCCCAGCAGCAGAAGAGGGCCCCATCGTGGCTCATCAAATCCTGAAACGATTGATAGAAGCCAAAAGCGACGCAACCTTTGCGTGTCTACTACCCACCGAACTGATAAGTTTCATACCATCAGCAGGAGGGGACCCGAAATCCGACCCGGAACTCCGAAAGGAAATCCAGCGATGGATTGAGGAAGAAACCACAAAGATTGTATTCGCACAAACGAACTTCACGTGGCTCATTTTCAACAAAAACGAAAAGGGCAGCGACAAGGTCATAACCAATTTCATGCAAACAAGCGGCACGGAATTTGACCAAACATCCACCGATCCAACCCAAATCTGGAAGGACCTGAATTATCCTGTCTGGGATGTGGTTGGTGAAGAGGAAATTGAAAAGCCAAAAGGCTCATACGACACCAAGGTGTACGGAAATTTCCCCATGAGCGAACTCAAGTCATGGGTCGAAGATCAGCAGAAAGACGCTGAAATCACCAAGAAATTTTATCAAGATCAGTTACTAACTCGAGACGACGGCTTAGTCCTAATCGCGACAAGCGAAGGAAACAAAGTGTACGTCCCTAGCGAAAAACGACAAAAGTTAGTCATCAGAACCCACCGTGAAATGGGACACGGATTGATCAAACGAATCCGAAAGGTTCTGACCGACAAATACATTTGGCCAAAAATGATCAAAGACATCCTAACGTGGGTGGCGGAATGCCCAGAATGTCCACTCGCTAAAGCGAAAAAGAACATCAAGCACAACCTATATTCCCCATCCGACCATCGCAAACCGCGTTCGGCTTACGGTGTCGATTTCTACGGCATCGCAAAATCACACAGAGGCAATGTCGGTGTGTTGACCGTGACAGACCTATTCACTCGATGGGTCAATTATATCCCAGTCAAAAACACCACAGCAGATGCCTTTGCTCAAGCTCTAATGGAGCGAGTGGTTTTCGAACGAGGTGCATTCAAAATACTCGTCTCAGACGGAGCAAACGCTTTCGTCGGCTCGCTAGCAACGCAGCTAGCTGCCCTCCTAAAGCTCGACAAAGTCGAGACATTCTACTATCCTCAAGGAAATTCAATAACCGAACGTCACCATGTACTGATCGGCGAATTCCTCCGTCTGCTACCAGCAGACAAAAGAGACAGTTGGGATGAAGAAATCGGAGCAGCAGCCTACGCAGCAAACATGTGCGAAAATTCCTCAACAGGATTTTCAGCTTTCCAATTAGATTGCGGTTTCCAACCGTCAGCCCCAGCGGATCTGATGTTCCAAGGACATCCAATTCCAACTTTCGACACAGAAACTTTCGTTAAAACAACGCAAGAACAGAAAGAGTGGCTGCAAAGGATCAAAGATATCCACAAGATAGCAAGAGAATGCGATCTATCGGCAAAAGAAATTTCAATCCAAAGACTAAACAACCCCAAGAGGGCATCAGTAATCCTGACCCCAGGAGACAAGGTCTTGATGTACATACCCGCCCAACCAAAAAAAGGCGAGAATGCATGGAAAGCAAAACATCTAACTCACTGGAGGCGCGCGACTGTAATCGAAAAGAAGTCAAGCTCCACATATCTGGTGAAAGATGCAAAAGGCAAATCTTTCATAAGATCAATATCTTTACTAAACAAAGACCACTCGACAGTCCCACAGGACGAGCCAGAAGTGCTCATCGTAGAAGAAAAATTCTACGACGAGGGTTCGATCATTGCAATCAAAGACGAATCCCCCGAAGGAACGTTTGGAATAGCACAAGTGCTTAAAGTCTCCGAAAACGGAGACCTCCAAGTGAAACACTTCGGAACAGTAGAAAAACAGCAAAAGAAAGCAACTTTCAAACCCATCTGGGCAGACGAAAATGAACGCATCAAGCTGTCGACTACGACCCTCTCAAAAAGATACAAGGCCTTAACCGGAATAATACGCCCGAGCCAAATCCTTCAAGAAGTCATTCTGACGGACAAACACCATCTTTCAAGCGATTCTGCAAAAGAACTTTATGAAACAAGGAACCTTCAACGAAATGTACTGAAAACAATCGTAGTGTCCAAAAGTGATCACAAACTTGACACTAAATTCGCAGAAGAAGAACAAAAGATTCAAGAAGAAGTTCAGCAAGAACAACAGCAACCACACGAAAGTCAAGAACTTTCAGAACTTGAGCAAGTTATGCAAAGATGGAAGCGGCGGAGAGTACTCAACTAGCAGACCAAAAGTCAACCAATCATTCAATCAATAGATCAAAGCTTTATCTGGGGGGGGTGTCAGGAAGACCTAACCATTCGGCAGGCATCTCCTCATTAAAGAGAACAAACCTT
>CALGTP010000183.1 GCA_937902105.1 uncultured Actinomycetes bacterium | reverse complement strand
ACTCCCAAAACCCGCAATATTTTTTGGATCAAGACATTTGTTTGAATCTTTCGCCTGTAGGCGTCATGTCCAACTGAATCGCAGTTTGAGACAACCAATGGCAGTCAGTGCAGAGGCTTTGCACAATGTGACAACGGTGCTCACGGGACTTAATGGCAGGACACCTGCAGTGAACGACGTCCGTGAAGCGATTGGACTTGTGAGGACACGACTCCGAACAGCAGCAGAACTTTTCAGTGTAGAGGCTGATGCCAACACTATGGCGTGGGCGTTGCAGCCAATTGCAGCTTTGGTCTTTGACACGTTGGCTGACGGGACTCTCGATGACGAGGAGGTGTCGTTGGCTATTTGGAATGCATATGTTGGTGCAGTTGCTAAGACGAAGGGAGCAGACAAGTTTCAGACCATCACGGCAGACGGTGGTAACTGGGCAGACATGCTGGCCATCCTGCGCTCCTATGAAGGTCCGGCAGATACAGCAGCTCCTCACTTCTTTGGCTGGAGAACGGTGGCTTTTCTCGCAGGCATTGCGGCACTACTGTCGCTGATGGCGCAGGCGCCCGATAACATAGCCACAGGCCGCAATCGGCTGTATGCCGCAGGCATCGCCGCACTGCTTTGGATTGGGGCAGGGAGAATCGCCTTTGGATTGCTTCAAACCCCTGCACCACTGACCTCAAAGAGACTCACGGTTACCATTACGGACGATGCGGTCTCGGTGTCCTCGGCCTCGTCTACTATCAAGAAAGATAATGAGGAGCTCAGGGTCAGGCTGGAGGAGGCGCTCAAGGCACAGGAACGAGAGCCACCACCTGGGGCTCCGCCCTTGCCTGCTCCGGTGGGCCCCCCTCCGGGACTGCCTACTCCTTCAGCAGCAGTTGCCTCTAACTTGGCCGTTGGTGGCAGGATTGTGGTTGCACACATCCCACAGCTGCCTGGCCTGATGGCGGCAGGCAAAATCTCTGCGGCCACAGGGTGCAATAAGTATAACTTATTGTTAGACGACAGTAGCACAATGCAAGGAGTGGCGGAGAAGTATCTGGCACCAGAGGCTTGGATCGAGCCGTACTCCACTCAGTGCGGGAGGCCCTGCGGCCTGTGTTCAATGGAATGCACACAAGCACCAGGTCATGGAACAATGTGCTACTGTGGGTGCTGGAGTTCCCCAACAGCAGGAGAGCTCATTTTCTTGCCAGCGGTCGCAGCAGCACAGACCCCTTGCGAGATGCACCAGCAGGTCTATGCTCCGTACGCGGGGGCAGTGCCGACTCGGTTGAAGGCGCAGGCAGGCAGGCTGAAGGAGGCTCTGTGCAGAGCTCACTCAGTCAAGGCAACCATGCCTCACTGGCCTACGATCTTCTGGCGCTACGTTGAACAAGAGAAGCAGATCTACAATCTGGAGCACGAGTGTCGAGCACTCTTGATTGCAAATGGCTATGTTGGCCTGGGCACGATCTCGGCCCCCAGATTCGAGGAACTGAAGAAAGACTTTGCAGCTCTTGAACACACAGGAGCCCCACAGCATGGAGCAGGAGCCTCAATGCTACAAGACGCAGCCTTTGCGGGTAACGCTCCTGACGAGCATGATGGCAACTATACGAACAGGCTGCCAGCAGATCTTCAGAGGGCGGCCCCCGAGATCTTCAGAGAGATCATGTCCACCGGAGTCTCAGGACTTCGGGGCTGGGTGTGCGAACAATTTCCCTTGGACAAACGAGACCAACCTCAGTTTCGAGATCTCTTCACCTCTGCCACTTCAGCTGACTTTGAGCTGGCGGGAGCAAACAATGAAGGTGAGAAGATGAGACGCCTTGGTACTTCGGATAACCTCGAAATCATCCTACGAAAGTTTGCCTCCCACATCCACTACAAGCGCACGAACGACAAGCATGCGGCTGAGAGGATGTTGGGGATTCGGGCTCCAGGTTCATCGGTAGACATCGCCCCCAAGTGGATGGTCGATGATGCTGGCACTTCCTCCAGTCTGGAGAACCGTGCAATGGACAGGGGCCGGCGCCAGACTCGGCAGGACACAGGCCAGACCAAGGGGAAGCCCAAGGGCAAAGGCAAAGGCAAGGGAAAGCCTAAGGGAGGCGGTGGGGCTGCTGGTGCTGCCCCGGCCGCTCAGGGCTGAGACGTTCAAACAGAGGGGAGAGGGCAGTGGCACCCCACTGCGCTCAGGGAGCCCCGATCCAGATGGGTGCGCAAAGGCGAGGTGTTTCCGGAGCCTCGCGACTTTGGCCTTGGAGATGACTATCCGAACTCCAGGGTCACTCCTTTGCCCCTGCCACCGCGACCTCAGCTTAGAAATCATAAGTCTTCCACGATGCGTAAAAGATTCAAGTGTCGCTTGCAAGTTTGGAGAACCGCGTTGGGCATGATTGCTGTTGTCAATGGTTTAGACAAGGGGAAGGTAATTGACCAGATGCATTGGTCTGCTGCTCGAGATAGACACCATATGAAGAGCACTGCAGCGGGCAAACTAGCCACCACTCAAATTATGTGCGAGGCTGCGAGGGTGACTAGGGCGCGCCGGGAGCTTGCTCTGACAGGCGTCCAATCAGCAGCCGCAATGTTGTTGAAGTCAAGTGTTGATGCTCTTGGTTACGTTAAGGTTGTTGCTCATGCACAAGTCCCTTTGATTGCAGATAAAGTTGTTGAGCCTGCTTCACCATTTTCCATTGACATGTTGGAGGCCCTTCCTGCTGAAGAGGCCGCCTTCTACGCACACGAGGCAAACGTTGTTGCAATGACTGAGCGGTCCCCCTCACTGTTTCGGGAAATCGAACAGCAGTATGGTTTTGTGGGGGGGACCAAAGAACAATACATTATATATTTAGCAAGAGATGATTGCAAGCCCCTATGGACATGGGAACTTATGTCCACGGTCAAAGCAATAGCAGGTGTCAGCACAGTCCCTAAAAAGGACAACATTGGACTTCGAAAGATCCTCACGCAGTGTGCAGCCAATTATGCTTTCACCGACGTACGGACTCGTTCCTGCCTAGGC
>CALGTP010000182.1 GCA_937902105.1 uncultured Actinomycetes bacterium | reverse complement strand
CCAAGCGATGACGATGGATTTACTGGAATGCATGTGATAGTAAACCACTTCACTAAGTACGTTTTTATATTCCCTAGCAAGGATAATAGCAAGGAGTCAGCAGCAAACGCTCTCACAGCTTACATAGGAATATTCGGCATCGTGGAGACTATCCACGCTGACCAGGGATCGGACTACACCAGTGCACTCGTACAGACACTAATCAAGAATTTTGGTATTAACATGAAGTTTGCGATCGTGGACCGACACGAGAGTAACGGTGTAGAACCAATCAATAGAGAAATCAAGCGACATCTACAGACCCTCATCGCCGACAAACGTTTCGAGCGCAATTGGGCTCAACCTAGAGTGATTAGCCTTATCCAGCACCACCTCAACAACTTCCCTTCGAGCGAGTCAGGCAGTACAGCCTTTGAGATGACGTATGGTTCCCGCGAGGGCACCAACGCCAAGATAATGGACGAATTCACCTCGCAGCATGATGACCCCGAATACATTAGGCTACTGGATGGGGACTTGAGGGCAATACACGCAGCCTCACTGCTTTTCCAAAATTCATTGCGTATCAACAGGACCAAGAACAACGCAACACAGACCTTCTGGCAGCCAGGAGACTTAGTGTTCGTGGACAACCGAGATCCGATCCACAAATCGCAAGCTAGAAGATTAGGTCCATACAGGGTACTCTCGCAAAGTACCAACAACGTCCATATAGAAGCCATGGAAGGCTCATGCAGATTTGAAGACGTACACGTCGACCGTGTGTCGCTATTCGAAGGCACCGAGGAGCAGGCAAGGCAAATCGCCAAGCTAGACCTTGAGCAGCATGAACTGACAGCCATTGTAGGCTACCGGGGAAACCCCTACCTCAGATCGACCATGGAGTTCGAACTCCACTTCGCCGATGACACCTACATCTGGAAGACGATGGTTGCAGATGTGACCGAAACACTTGCTTTCAGAGACTACTGTATGGCAAGGCCCGAACTCAGACAGCTGCTGACGACAGCCAGGGATGCCAAGAAGCTGCAAATCCAGAGACGCAAGTCAAATATCCACGACAGATACATCGTCGGCGCCGAGATATGGGTTGACGTTCGTTGCAGGCAGATATTTAACCTGGATTGGTTCAACGCCAACAAGGCCCACCTAAACCCCCGACATACGTTGCTAGTTCCCTTCATCATACGTGAACGATTGGGCCCAAACAGCAACAGAATGAGGATCGTGCCCAAAACCGACGAAGATCACGATCTAGAGATCTACAAAGTCGATGGAGAGTTTATGGAGAGTTATGCTTACGACCCAATCGTCGAGAACAACGAGTATGGCATACCACCACCATGGGGAGTACTGACCAGCGACTTGATGAAGAAGCCCCTTAGGTTTAGAATGAATGAGACACCGACAGACAGCTTCGGCAATCTCATGACTCCTTTCCACGTCGACACAGTGCAAGAACTGCAGAAGCTACAGGACGCAGAAGAGAGATCAAAGCTATCTGGATTCGATCAGCTTATGAAGATTGACTGGGCACCGCCATTTGGTACCGTCATTGATCCACGCAATTTCTGGGTGGGCGATGACCGAGATAGCCACAATACACCTCTAAACAGCATCAAGATGTGTACCCTCGAGTTCAGAACTGGACTTGAAGCAGCACTCGATGCAGGCCTAGCCTCTCTACTCGCAGAGGTAGAGCACGACGTCATAGTCATGACAGAGTGCAAGCTGTCAGAGACCCGCAAACGACTTGTAATGGATAAATTCGACGCGTCTACCAAGTATGATGCCATCGGTTACAATACACAAGCCGGACCAGCGAACGTAGTAATAGCAACGCACAAGTCCACAAGACAGCACCCCTTGCTTTCCACAGAGGTCCTTTTCATCACTGGACTGAAAGGCAGAGATACTACCACAGAGGCGCTGAACGCTAACCAGGGAAACGCGATCACAGCATCTTTCAGCTCAATCCCTATCAATATACTCGCAGTCTCGAGTAATACCACGATAGCCCGTGTCATGGACCAAGCCGACGAACTATACTCAGGCGGTAGGGCAAGAGATCGACATACTATACTAGTCACCTCGTGTGCACAGACCGACAAGCATGAACTCCCAGATCCATATGGAGAATTGGCGGATCACAACTATGACTACAACTACCCGATCTGGATCTCCCGCAGACTGTCCGTTTTCTCTGTGCATACCCCGCCCAAGCCAAATGTGAAACTGACAATCGAAAATAGACTATTTAATATTGACACGCTCATGCAGCTACGAGTTGTCGAGTACCCACAACCCAAAGTCACCTCAAGGAATGGCTGGAAAGTGAAGACAACCAAAATACAATCGATGACTCACGACGCAGCAATCCTGCCGCAGCAATCAGTATACAACGATGCACCCAAGAGGGAGGAGTCCGATAACACATTAGGCGATGGGCCGCCACACGATGACCCAGTGGTGCGACACACCCTCCTCGACGACGACGAACTTGCCCCCATCCAGATCAACGATGATCCAGACTTACCGAGCGACGATGACGACCCACCTCCGATGCAATTTATTGACGGAGTGATCCATGATGAAGCTGTGCCCGAACCAGTTACCGCCCAACTGATTGCCGCACCTCGTATTTACCTCAACGCACCGTACTCACCAGAATGGCCTTTCATCCAAGCCATGGTAACTCGTTCGAACTTACTCGCACCTCTTTCGCAATACTATTTTATTGACAACGACGGTACAATGCAGCACGTCAACCGATGCCTGCAATCCTATCGAGGTATACAAGCAGGGCAACCGATTGCCGAGCCACGGGGCAACTACATTTCAGCACAACAAGCCAATTCACTGGTGGATCCTTACAACCGTTACTTAATCATGATCGAGAATGAAGTTATGGACTGCTATCACTTTGCAGCGACTGCTCCACCCACGTGCTACTTTTCGATGGCCAACACGGCTAGCGGACTAATCACCCAACAACCAACCATGCGCAGACTCACTGCCGAGGACAACAATGCCGATGCTCGAATTGTCCGATACTACGGCACTCCAACAGTAGTACTCTACGCCTTGCGTTATATTCCACCTTACACAGAGATCATGTGGGATTACCGTATCCAAGCCAGCCCCAGCACTTCGGATGATTCCGATGCTTCCGACGATTCTAATAACAGTACCGACGATGACTGGATCGACAGACCGCATACTCCTTTCGACGAGTTGCCAGTTATCACAACTACTCTCGAAATTATGCCCGAACCGGTTATCCATCGACCCCAGGTCCGCCGTATTACACGAACCAACAGAGCTCCATCCATCCCCTTTACTGACGAGATCGAGCCAACGGATACACCACCTGACCAACTTTTCCGACCTCGTCGATCCACTCGAACCAACCGTTTTCGTCCACCACCGACGGAATAAATCTAATGGGTACAGCCTCGACTGCCCAATCCTACATCTGAGCGAAGCCTTCGACTGCTCATTTCAATCGCACCGCTTTGAATTTCGCCGAGTCATTTCTAATTACTCAAGCCCAATTTTTTACCGGTCCGTCTATATCTTAGATGCCACTGACTATAGTCACGCAATTAGTTCACCACTTAGCTAGCCTCATCGTAGTTATTAGGCTTACCCACACTCACCTTGCTACCTGCTTTCACCTTGAACCGATTCCTTTCGAAAAAGGGGGAAAAAAGGCAGTAATGGCGAACCACCATATAAGTACCTAGAAGTACCTAGTTTTCCTTCAGTACCTAGTTTTTTCTTACAACACTAGCACATACTGTACACAACACTAGCACATACTGTACACACAACACCACTCATTTCGTAAAGCACCGTATATGCCTGCGTTGATCGGCGTTGTCTACTAGTCACTACTCACTCTCTACTCACTCTCTACTCGTCTCTACTCGCATTGCATGAACCCGTTTGTTTTTCTCCCTTCTGGAACACTGCAGACAACGATGTCGATACATGAATGACACTACACTGATTCACATAATTAATTCTATCTACCCTTTTTAAGTACCATA
>CALGTP010000181.1 GCA_937902105.1 uncultured Actinomycetes bacterium | reverse complement strand
AACTGATGCCAACAACCATCAGCATCTTGAGCTTACCTCTGATTGTTCTACGAAATGGCTGATCGAACATCTTCCCATCAGTGGGCGAACTGCGTTCTATGTGCGTTCTAGCTGCGTTCGTGTTACGTTCTTGTGGGGGGTTGAAGGCCAAGCTTACACTTGAACAAGGTGAGAATAAGGCTTACACACAACCATTCACGTGCGACTTCACTGATGCAGGCAGCTGACTCCCTTTTGTTTCTCACGATCACGCATGAAGCTCTGCTCAGTACATTTGGCAGCCAGCAAATCCACATAGGGCGTAGCTGGCAAGCTACACTCCACTCCTCAAATGTACATCCTCAATGATCAAAACCCAATGTAAAGCTTCAGACCTCTATTTTGAAACAAATCTTCCGAAATCTAGTTTTTGCTATGGTTAGTGTTGTGCGGAGGATCTAAATTGAAGTAGTGGAAAGGCACAGAGAAAATCATTTCTGGAGGCATGCTCTAATGCCGTGGCGAGTCGCAAAGGAGATCATTTCTGGAGGCATGCTCTAATGCCTAGCTGCCCGCATTTTGGAGCGAGGTTACCAAAGGTAACCGCTACTATATATGCAACCATAAACCTAGCCTCAACCTATACGCTTACAAAAAATGAATATAATGAATTCGTAACCGTATTAGGGTATGCGAGCTTACATGCTTTGTAAAAGCTCTATAACAATATGATGGCCAGATGTACACGAGACAACTTGATCAAGCCGGCTTCAAGGCCAAATTAAGTTGTTATTACAGCTCACTAAGAATCAAACCGTTTTCAATGCAAATCAAGCTATCAAGCTGTCTTGAGAAAAAGGCTGTAGTTGCTAGGATTGTCTGCACATCACTGGAGACATCTCAAATCATCACACAGTCGAAACACATCCAGAGGATGACCTGGGAGGTTGATGAGACACGCATTTTTTGTAGAAAACTACGGTTTCCTAGATGTTTGTATGTTTTGTATATGATATACGTATATATACATATATATACCCTGGGAAATCCTATCATCCTCTCATGGTGCTTTGTGCTCCGACCGTACTCCTCCAATGCACTTACCAGATTTTCATTACGCAGCTTCTTCACACGACCCCACCAACAAATATTTTGGAATCCAGTTGTGGCTCAGCAGCAGATGACCGGCCATGCTTGTCAAAGGCATTGTTGACGTTGGCAAAGAATTGTTCCAGACGGCTCAACAAATCCCGCTTGATTTGATGTGCTGCCCCCGAACCAGCTTCAGCTCTGTCGATGATGACACCATCGATGTCGGTTTCAAGCTTCATGGTCGCAGATTCCAACGCGGCCAGTTGCGTCATCAGACTGGATACTTGCATGTTAGGGGCTGCTATAGCTCTTGCGTTGGCTGCAGCTGTCACAAATGTCTCCGCTTGCTGCTCTGCGTCTTCGAGCTGTTTCGACAATCTGTGCAGCTGCCTGTGGTCCTGCCATAGAACTGATCTGCCTGGCAAAGGAGCTGGCTGGGAAGAGCTCTGAAGCCATACATAATGCATATCGTTGTTCCCAAGCAGGATCCGGTGCTGCGAAGATGTCGGGTTGGTCTTTGTAATGGCCCATGGCACGTTGCTCCCCAGCGGGGTCATGGGAATCACGACGATTTCAACTTCAAACATTTCTGCCAGCTGGATCAAATTCAAGTGGTCTGCAAACTCACGGCTCCTCAATGCCCGCACATGGTTCCTGTAATGAGCAATACTTGCACCCCCTCCACGGGGAGCGTTCGCCGCACCACTCAAATGTGCAAACCAGGGCATCCACCTTTGCACGCCGCCATCCTCCATCATAGCGTTGCAAGCGTAACCACGCAGGAAGTCTGCCATGGAACCAAGTGCATCCTGTCGAGGTTCTCTGCGCCCACGGTGCTGCAGGGCCTCTAATGGAGTCTGCCTGACTGAAAGCATGTCTTCTGACAGCTCAATTCGTAGGGCCTCTAATGGAATTTGATAATCCGGATGTAAATGCGACAAGGATGCAGCAAATGATAGCCACAGGCAAGCATTCGTCCGTGGCGCAGGACCTGCAATCACCCCGAGATCAACCACTTCAACTTCCTGACCCAGTTCATCCATCGCCCGTCGCACGTACTGTTCATCTGCACGCTCCAACTTTGCAGGCTTCGACGGCTCCTGCTGATCTTTGGCCGGGGAGCCTGCAGGGTATAATTCCTGCACGGCTGCTTGGACAGTGCGTCCGCCCTCCAGCGCTCTCTTGGCATCGCTCTCTTCAAATCCCATCTCTAACATCATTGCCAGCTTCTGGTCGTAGTCAATGTTCTTGTCCGCCCTTGGCCGTTCACCTGGCCCAACTGCCTTTCCAGGCCTGACGCCCCAGGTTACTTTCACCTTCTTGCCCTTGAAAGCTGCCAGCACGTCGGCGTAGGAAGCCGCAGCTTTGCCCAGAGCTGTTTTTGCCCACTCGAGCACGTCAGCTGGAATTGGCCGAACACCTTGTAGCTGCAACATTGCAACGACATCCTCTGAATCTGAATCTGTCCATCCTTCGCCTTTTGCCACTGCACACTGTCGCGAATATTTCAAATGCTGATCAATCTCCGCTGGAAGGTCCCAGCCACTCCACCGCAACATTGTCTCTGCGTGTGCTGCGTCAAATCGGTGCTCTGCTTTCTCTCTGGCAGCGAAGAGCTTGGAATTCCGAGCTGCAAGAAAATCCCCGAAACCTGGGAGACTACGAAATGCCATTTTAGCCCAAGATGTGACGCGTGTCAGTGCAACAAATGCTAACCCAGGGCTTGCTGCAGGCACCCTGCTTGCCGCTGAGGAAGACAAATCTGCAACAATGCCCTCTGGACATGTCAGCCCTTGTGCTTTGTGCACAGTCAACGCCCAAGCCAATCTTAATGGAAGCTGTGTCCTCTCAAACTGAGGCGCAGACTTGGATTGCCTCGCGATTGGAGGCACGGGCACCCATGTAGGATGGTCGTGCCAGAAAGCAGCACCCTTGTAATCTGGGAAATCAACTATTACGTAATCTGGTAATGACGGCATTGGTCGCGTCGTCACTATCGCAATGACTGTACCGCGAGCACCATTCATGAGTCCTGCTTGTACAGTTCTTGTGTCCCAAATCATGTTAGCAATCAGCATCACCGGGGCACCTATAGCGAAGTGCACTTGGCTACGCAATTGGTAAAAATCCTCTGCTGGTCGTGTGTCTGCGCCTGGCCTGTTGCTTTCTGCTTGGAATTTCACCACAGCTACCGCGTTTGCCTGTGCTAGTTGGACCATCTTAGCACCGTTCCGCTCTCCGGCTTTCTTGTTCTCGGTGACTAGCCACAAAGCCTCCTGCTCGGCAATGGTCCTGACATCTGCTTCAAGGGCAGCATGGCTCAGGTCGTGCTCAGACCACAACTTGTGATCCTGCAGCGACATGGCTGCGTCTCGCAACCTCAACGTAGACTCTTTGTAATGGCTTGCGCCTTTCTGTCGATAAACGCGACGCAACCGGATCACGTCTTTGAAGCTCTGGAATAACCGTTGGCCTGCAGCTGCTCTTTGGCTTTGGCCTTTGGCTGGTGCAATTAAAGAGGCGTCCCCAATCGGTGGGATCTGGGCAAAATCCCCAACTACAACAACTCCAATGCCGCCGAAGCCGCCAAAAGTCGTTGGCTCACCTTCTAATTTGCCACTGGGCATCCTCGGTAAGTGAGAATTTCTGCGCCTCCATAACGTGCGTGCAACGAGCTCTAAACGATCCGAAACAGCAAAGAATTGCTCTGACCCGACCATACTGATCTCGTCAATGATTAGCAGCTTCGTGGGCGTAAGGGCCTGCACCAGGGCATCCTCAGTTGCTGAATTCCCTAAGTCGGAGCTCAGCTTGAAGATTGAGTGAATTGTTTCAGCGCCCTGACCCATGTTAAACGCTGCGACCCCTGTGTGGGCACAGCGCAAAACGCTTCCTGCACCGAGCACTCTCTCGACTGATTGGATTGTTGCCCGCACTGTGTCAGATTTGCCCGTGCCAGCCGTGCCTAACAAAATGGCCCGCAGTGGCAGTGGCTGTCCACTAGCTGTGGCCATCGCCCACTCCAGCACATGGTCATGGAAGGCACCCTGCGTAGGGTCAAGGCCACCCCGGAGATTCTTCGAGTGAGCTTCAGCTGCTGCTGGCGCGTCTGCTTCCAATACTTCCTTCGCTTCTTCTTTGCCTATATGTCGCAACTTCACGGGATCCAAGCTGGCAAGATCTAGCCCTTCAGGGTTCACACCCGCAGCCAGCTGCAGCAATGCTTCTTGCTCTGCACGCACATCGTCTTCCAGCGCATCCACCAGACCATCGAAAGGGTCTTCTAGAACCTGCGCGCCATGCGAGCTGTGTTCTTGCCATGCTGCTTCCACTCTGGCAGCGTATTCCCGCACCTTTGATGACTTTCCAAAATCAGCTTCCATGTTGAGATTTTCTGAGCCATCTTCAGGTTGTGCTTCCTGTTGGTCGGCAGCTGCCATGTTGGAACCATCTTCTGCAGCAATTGCATTGCACAGCCTTTCAACCAGTTGCGCTTTCTTTCCGCTCACGCCCAACTTGAGGCTCGCCAATGCACTCTTGAGCGCATGGCCAGGGAAACTGCCGCCAGGTAGCTTCATGGTCACTGGATCCGTGCATGCCACTCGGATCTTAGCCAAGTAATTCATCTTAGAACATCGGCGGGGCAGGGCTTGGCCCAACCCGACACAAGCATCATGCAGCTCTTGGCTCCCCCATCCTGTTTTGCGCAGCCATTGATGCGTGGCTCCTCGAAGCACTTGCAGCTCTGATCCCCACAGTTTGAACTCTGCTTCCTCTTCAGCCTCGTGCTTTTCCCACTTCTTAGCCAGAGCTGTACGGTCTTTGGCTTGCATTGCCCTGCAACTCTTTTGGTATTTGCTGGTCTCAGAGCTTCCAGGTTCCGCAGCCTGGTCTTGCCGCAGATTCGCTTCCGTCTGCTGGGCTTGCTGCACTCCTGCGGCTGTGGCTTGCTGCTCTGCGGTTGCCTTGCGGGTCTCCTTGCCAGCTTTTCTCTGTGCCGACTTGAGGGTTTTAGCTTCGGCTTTCTTGGCATGTTCCCATTGCTCTTTCACGAAACCGGGGGGGCGGTTCCAAGCCAGCTGCCGCCGCTTGTCACTGTCTGCAAAAAGCCAATCTTCTAGCAAGCCAGCTGCGTCTTCATCACTCAAGCTTCGAAGCTGATCTGCAGAAGTTGCCTGAGGGTGCCCGTTCGGAAATGCCATGTAGCCGATGAGTGCATAGCGACAAGACTGTCCGTGATGTTTTGGATCAGCTAATTCTCCAAAACGCAGCCAAGGGCTCACATGAACAATCTTAGGTTTTGCATTGAAGTGAGCGTACGTCTTTCCCTGTCGATTGGTGACGTACACTAACTGCTTCCAATCCCACCACGAAGCTAACTTCATCCAATCTTGCCACTCTCCTGTTGAACTGAAGACGTAGCCCGTGATGGGATGAGGGCTTTTGGGTGGAAGTTCTGCCCCTCTATCCTCGTATTTTCCAAGGGCAGATAATTTGGTCAGGGTCTTGTCCTCAGGATCCCATGCCATTTCTTCTGGCGTTTTCAACTTCTTCAGCTCTGTGCGCAACGACATCCGCGTGAATGCCCGTGATGCTAAATATGGCGGAAAGCCCCAAAGGATGTGATGAACTTCCAGTTGGGAGATTGCCTTCGGTGCAACTTGGGTGTTGAAAAAGCGAGCCAATGCCGACCCAACGCCTTTGTTATCAGCAATTGCCCCTGCAAGGATATCATCAAAAGCTTGTTCTGCTTGACTGATAATCGTGCCTTTTCCCGCCTTGGTCATGTACTTAGTAATGTACTCAACAACGGCATACTTGCTGCAGACCGCTTGGCAATCCATGTTCGCCATGAGCGCCACTTGCTGCAACGGGCTGAAATTGTTGATGAAATGGCAATTCCTGGAAAGCCATACCCTGTGCAATTTTTTGCGGTGAGGATCCTCGGCCACAGCCTCCTCGCCAGCCTTCCGCAAAGGCCGCGGGAAGAGCTTCCCACAATATGCAACTTCAGCATCCGTGCCTTCTGTGCCTGCTACGCATCTGGCGCAAGATTGCTTAGGCAGCGGGGGTCCGTTTGCATGCGGTAAGTGCCAGTCGTGCATCTGGCACCATTCTGCCAATTTGGCACAAAAGTCTAGCCTAGCAGCACTCTGCTCTGGGCTATTTGGATCTGCCGAAGAGCCAAAGATGCCGCGTAGTTCTTCCCAAGACGTTGAGCAAGGATCTCTTGTTTGCTTCTCTGTGCCAGCTCTCTTGGCTCTTTCCCTTTCGCCTAGTCTTTCAGCTTCACTGCCGTCTGGGGCTTTGCGCGCATTCCACTCAGTGTACAAACGGTCAAAGAAACTGGCCATTATTGTGGCTACGTCTTCCTCGAGAACAATCGTCTTGCTTTCATCTGGTGGCTCCATAAGCGGCATGTCGCCACCGCTTCCTAATTTCACAGCAACGTCTACCCGAGGCGCACCTTTTATCCAAAGGACAACGTGCAAGTGCACAATGCCCCCAGATCCCCACTCGTATGAGGCATACCAATCGTCTACAACTGGCGGCAAAGGCTTGGCCTCGTCTGCCTGGGGCTTGGCTTGGTTTGTTGAGGCTCGAGCACCTGCAGGCGAGGCGCCCCAGTCACCTTCTTTGTCGTCTTCATCTAGCTGCGATGGCCGCCACTCTTCTGGGTCAAAGCTATACTCCCGCAACTGTCGGTTGATGTCTGCAATTGCAAGGTGCACCTGTTGCTCCAGCTTGATGGCGCAGTACCAGCTCACAACCCCAGGGTGATCCACGGCATCTCTGAAAAAGCGCTGTCGCTTTTCTTCCTCAGTCAGCTCCTGCAACGGCTTCCTGTTTCGCACCACGTCCTGCGGAAGAAGCTTTTCAATCATGTCGTGCAGCCCAGCCCATTTATACACGGCGCACGTGAAAGTCTCGAAAAGACTGGGTTGGTGGGGTTCGCCTGTGGCTAGCTGGCTTTCATAATCCACTTGCTGCACCATCCTCTCCAAGTCTGCTCTCATGGCCCAGCGCTCCCCCATGGATCCTGGAATGCCTTGAGTGACTGTCACCATCTTTTTCACGAGAGCTTGTCGAGCTTCCTTTGTCGAAAGCATCTCGGGCGTCAGGTCCTTGTCCCCTGGGTTCTGGCGGTAGAACACAGTCCTCATTTGCGCTGCTTTCACTCTAAGCATAGTGTTGAGAGCCCAGTAGCGGAAGCGCTTATGTGTCATTGCTCTGTGGTCACCCCATAGCATTACATGACGCACCCAGGTTTCAAAGGAAACCTTGAAAGGCCGGGGCTGGTTGAAATCTCCTTGGCCGTAAGGAAATATTGTTGGGAAAGCTGCAGACACAAGCCCCGGTTCATCTTCCCGCACTGGCTGGCCTTTGCGTGGAGGATCAAGGCGTGGAGCACGGCTTTGCGGCTGCCCCGACGAAGGCACGCCACCATCCTGAGCACTTGGCCCTGCCTCAGCATCTGGCTCCCTGTCAGCATGCCCCAAACCAGCTGCTAATCCTTCTGCAGCAGCACGTCTGTAGTGTTCATCACCATCGCAATTGTTGTCTTCCACGACACCAGCGCCTTCGACTGGCTCGCTGGCACCTTTGTTTTCCATTTCTGCTACGAATTCTGCAACCAGGACCTGCTCATCCTCACTTGGCTCGGGTGCACTAGCTTCCCGTGCGGATAACTTGCTATTGTCAGCTAACCATGCAGCCAGCATGCCTGATGGAATTGTTTGAGCTGCCCTCCACCTTCCTGCACCAGTGGCTTCTGCCAGTTGCTGGCGGAAAGCATCCCACAACGAGTTCCCATTAAGCTCTCCCAAGCCGTCCAGGAAGTTTCTTGTAACACCCGCAAACTTGAAACTCGGATTCATCACCCATGCTGCGAAAAGTTCCCTTCCTACGTCAACAATGTCTGGCATGCTCACCTCGTGGGTTGGCAAGTCTATCGGCTCGTCATCATCTCTGTAGTGAGCCAAATTCTCTTCAGACAGATGTGCCCCGCCGTGCACGTGGGCTTGCCACTGCGGGTGGTTTTCCAACAGCCACGAAGTCGCGTCTCGTAAGACGCTCTTGCGAGCAGAGAAAGGCGCTCTTTTCCTTTGCACAGACTTGGACTCACGTGTTTGCCTTTTGACCAGAACGACAGGCACGTCGGCAGGAGTCAGTGGCAATGCTTGCACCCACTCTACAGAATCTTGCCGATAATTCACTATATGGCCAACGTATCCCAACTGTCCGCTGGGAAATAACGTAAATACCTGCACGAGTGGATGCACCCTTGACACGAGCATTTCCTCAAAATCTGTCAAAGCAGCCAGTGCAGGTGGAACAGGACCTCCTAAATCCATGTTGTTCCGAGCCGTGAGGATCTGTGAAGTGGCTGGGTCCTTACACGTTTGGCAAATTGTCTGCCCGTCTGACTCTGTCAGAAACTGTGGCCCGCCAGCTGGGGCAGCCAAGATCTTTGACTTGGCAGTCGACCATCCGAAGGATGTCTCCGATGCTGGTGGCGCAAACCACCTTTCTTTGCAAAGGCTGCAAGTTTCAACCGTGCAATCTTCAAAGAAGCGGTGCATGTCTTCCAGCCACTCGTAGCTCTCAGGGTCTTGCAAACTGGCAAAGCACGGTGGCAACTTCATGCCATTGGACCACTTCTCTGCATGCCTCCATGTCTTTGCTATCTCTAGCTTCCGCCTCTCATCTGCAGTCGCCATTGTTGCTTTGAGCTCAGCTTGTTTCTGCTGGTATCGCTCCTTTCGGCTTTCCTGAAGCTGCTCTTTGTTGAATTGGTAGTGTTCAGTTCTTGCTGCAAGAACTGCTTCTCGGTTATCTTCATAATGCTGCTTTTTGTATTCTCGAATTGCTTCTTGGTTGTCTTCATAATGCTGCTTTTTGTATTCTCGAATTGCTTCTTGGTTGTCTTCATGATGCTGCTTTTTGTATTCTCGAATTGCTTCTTGGTTGTCTTCATAATGCTGCTTT
>CALGTP010000180.1 GCA_937902105.1 uncultured Actinomycetes bacterium | reverse complement strand
ATGGCACTGCACGAACTCTTCGTCACTTCGAGCCTTTGGGTTTGTACGTGCCTGATGCCTTCGCGTGGAAAAAAAGAGATTGCTGATCACTGCGCTGCATTTCTCGTCGGAGCCCTGGGCTTTGTGCGGCTTGCACTGTTGTCGGTTGCACGCTGGCTGTCGGCGCCTGGCTCGACTGCGCTTCTTCTGTTTGCATGCGTGGGTTGCTGGGGTTTTGGGTGCTGGGGTTTGCCTGTAGCCCGGCGCAGGGAATGGCGTTCTGTTCAGTCGTTGTTGCAGGGTGTGGTGACGAAGGAGCTGCTTCGGTGACCTGTGCAAGCTTTTTCAGAGCAGCTGCTTTGCCCAGGGTCAAACCAAATAGCTGCATGATTTCTGTCACCTGGAGAAGCCGCAAGGTTTCGAAGGTGACTTCCTCCTGCGCCATTTGCTGGGCCATGCGGTTGCTTTGGATGCTCAACGTTTTTAACGCATGCGCCACGTCAGGATCAAGGACTGGCTTTGGTGGCAGCCCAGTGCCCCGTAGCGTTGCACTGGCGCTGGCAGCTGCAGACGCTTGCTGCACAGCGCTTGTTGCAGGACCCGCGACCACGGAGCTGTAATCCTGCCGGCCCTCCCCTTGAACTTCTTCAACAACGTCTACCATATCTGGCTCATCATGAAATGGTGGAAGTTGGCCTTCCAACACTAACGCGGCACACACGTGCTCGCAAGGTCCACACACGCATTGTTCTTTACAGAACAAGCAGAGGGCACGGCTGTGGGTGTTGGCGGCGGAGCCGGCCTTCGTCAATTTCCAAAACTCAGCTACCTTAGGGCCAACACAAACAAACGCCCATGGCATGAAGATGGATTCAGCGAGCGCCCAGTTAGCGACATGGGTACCCGAGCTGGTGGCACTTCCTACGCCCATCTCCACCAAGCATTGGTTCACCAGCGAGCTTGAATTACTCAACAGGCCAGGGACAAGAGGTAAAACGTGACGAGGCAAACATTCGGGCTTGAAAGGGAACCATTTCTGTTGCGCTGGCTTACCCTTGGACTGCCACTTGCTCTTCTGAAGAGGTTGCGCCTTTGGTTTTGCAGCTGGCTTCCAGAGTGTGGCTGGGACTGCGTACCAAACATTGCCCGCCACATCTGTGTGTTTAGCACATAAGCAACTTGCCACCAGCTCCTTAGCGGAAGACCGCCCTTCAGAACGAAGGTTGCCCTTCATGGCGAAAATATCGTGCTTGGTCTGCCCCCGCGCAGTGGGCACCGTGGAAACTGAAGGCCACAACGGGAGTTCGTCTATGTCGTTCCTGAGCCAGACCAGGCGGCTCTTAACAAAACCTTGCAAGCACGTGAAGAAAGAGTGTGGCATTTGATACGTGGCGGGTATAGTGTTCATGAGAACATTCTTGTGCCAGGACTCCTGGGCTGCAGTTCCAAAACCTGTGCCTGGCAACACTCTGTCGAAACCCACGCGCCAAGCAGCATCCCACAACATACTGCCTCCCACTTTGACTTCTTGAAAGTGATAGCGTTTTAATGATTTGACCGCATTGACGCCTTTGTCCCCTGCTGCTTCCAAGATTTGAAACAAACTCCTCCAGACTACATCGAACAGAAAAACATTTGGGAAAACATGAGTTTTAAAGATCCACTTGCAAACGAATTGATATTCTTTCAAGCTGGAATCCATCGGGTGTGGGTGAAGGTGCCTGGATAGGACACTCAGAATGCCACTTTTTCCCTCGGTTGTCGCTCCTGTTACGTGAGCCCAATCTGATATTGGGGCTGCTGTCGCGGCAACCTTTGCCCTTGCGTTGGCGAGGCCGGAGTGCATGTCTGCATGCCACTGCTTGACGGTCTCAGGTGTCAGGCACAAACCCATTGCCGCGGACGCAGTAAAAATCGCCTGCATCAGATTGGTGTACGCTAACTCGTTTTCGCTATGCGCCAAACAGAAACCCAGTTCTATAAACTGTGAACGGTATTTATATATGTTTTTGCTCTGGCCCCAATGCTTGGCAACAACCCCAACAGTAAGCAGCACAAAGCCGTGACTCACCATGCGGAACTTCCCATCAAGGCTGAGGATAACATAATCCTTGTGAGTCAGTTTCCCTAAAGTTTCGGCCATCTGTGTGCCACAGAGGAAAACGATGCAGGTGTTTTTCTTGCCAATCGTAGGAGACACAGCATGCAAGGTTTCATCTGCTGCGCGAATGTCGTCTGCATCGCACGGGGAAGAAGACGCAACAAGAAACTGAAAGTCCGCGTCTTCCCACTGTTTGCTGTGAGGCTGCTTCTGTTGCTTCTTGCAATGGGCAGCTTCCTTTTGTCTTTTCAAAAAGCCTCGAATGTGCTTGTTTTGGAATGTCGGGGAGGAGGCTTTTGTTCCACCCTTTGCGTGCGGAGTGCGGCTGGGGGACAATAAGTCCACACGCGTCGCTCCTAAAGTAGATGGCCCTTTGGCAACACTCTGCAAAGTGGCTCTCTGAGAAGATGTGAAGGTGTTGTAGAGGTGCCTCTCATTTTTTGCATGGCTGTCCCAGGGCGTTGCCCTGAGGACAGCTTGCCTTGCATCGATGTCATACACACACCTACCATGCCACGGGCAATGCCCCTGCGCATCTGAGACACAGCTGCTGCAAGAAAAACGAATCATGACAGAACCGTCTGGCGCAGTAAGAGGGTTTGTGCTGACGGTCATGCGGTATCTTGTCATGAACTCCGCCTTGACAAACTGCTCAACTTGTTGGTTGTTGACCAGCCGCCCAGTGCTAGTCCACGTTTCGAACGGGAAAAACACCGGGTCGTGAGCTGCTGGTCGGCCGGGGATTCCATTTGCTGGCTTTGGATTTCCATGCGTGTGCGAAGGCAGGACCCAAAGCGCCCATGCTCGAAACTTTTCGGAATGAATGGCTAAAGGTCGCCAGGAGCACGTATTGTCGCAACTTCGGCACCACAGCTGAAACATGGAGTCACCATTCTTTTTTTTACGCGTAAATCCGGCACTACCTTTCATGGCGGATCCGTGCACATGAATTTGAGCAAGCTGCTCTCGCAGAAAAGCGATATCCTCTTCAGCCGTCCCACGATCTCGATTCGGAGAGGAGGTCAACAAAGAGTATTGAAAAGCGCCGCCGGACTGCAAACCTGGCAAAGGCAAACCAGCGGGC
>CALGTP010000179.1 GCA_937902105.1 uncultured Actinomycetes bacterium | reverse complement strand
TCACAGTGGACGAGTAGCCGGATTGTGCGTAGGAGTGTCGAGGGATCCATTTGGCTTTCTTCGTAGGTCTCGGTGAAGTTAGTGATGCATGCCTTGGATGTCGTCCAGAATTGCCGCTTGGATGGCAAAGATGTTCATGGGCGGGGCCTCGTAGGGTTTGGTCGGTGGTTGGTAGGTGCGGTTGAAAGCGCGTCTGATGGCAGGCATGTTGTCGACTTGTTCTTTGGTGTGTGTGATGAAATTGGTTTGTGAGAACTGAGGAGGAATGTGATCCGCGGGGAGGGCGAGTGGTGGGGAAATTCGTGTCATGCTGGTGAACGTCGCATCACCCTGCTTTGTCGTCCATTTTTCAGTTTTCTTGAGACGACAATTTTCTGATTGGTCAGGTTGGAGATTTTCTTTAGACATCCTACAAATCTGTAGACAATTTTGTAGAAATAAGATCGGTGATTGGTGGGAATTTTCTTTTTGTCTCATTTTTTGATTTCTTGTTTTTTCATTTTTCTGGCTGGGAGCTCGAGTTTCCGAGGTCGGGTGGACCCAGGGTAGGGTCGGGGCGGGAGGGTGACGCGCATCTCGTGGTTCTGTCATGCATAGAAACATAGGTATGGGTGTTCTCCATAGGTGGGCAAAGCGCGGTTGCGTGAAACGGTGTGCAACACGGTTAAATCCGCTGTGTGCCCAGCTGACATTTTTTGAGCGTTTTAGAAACATGTCTAAAAAGTGTTCATTTTTGCATGATGTTGGGTGTGGGTTATCGTGTTGTCGCCGTTTGTTGTCATCATGGCACGTGTATGGGTATGCTAGATGTGGGTCATGAGGGTATGTTGCCGTGTCAAGGCGTGTCATTTGTGGCATTTTGGTCGTGTGTGCACACCACTGTTTGTGCTCTGTTGTCTCCCCCATTTCAGTGAACCATTGGGCTAGAATAGTGTTATCTCGGGTTAGGTGTGTTGTTGGTACGTGGTGGGAGTGGTTTGAAGCATGGGATATGTGTAGGTTGTTGTTTGTTAACATGGTTTGTAAGATGTGTATGTCTGCACAGTGTTTTTGGTGAAGGGGCGGCTGAAGATTTTTGGTTAAAATGTCGCTGGTGTTATCTTCGCTTGCTATGCCTCCAATCCTCATTTTGCTCTCGATGTAGTCTTGTCGGATGGCGTGATGTCTGATGTCTATTGCCCGGGAGTGTTCGTTCATTGTTGGTTGAGTTGCGATGTGTTCTGCGGCTTGATTGTCTGTGTATAGGTAGTAAATATTGTCTGTATTTCCATAGAATTGTAGGATGTCGCGTATGAATTTGGCCGTAGTGTTTGCTCGATTTAACGCAACGTACTCTCCTGCAGCAGTGGTTTGTAGGATCAGTCGTTCGGTTCGTCCACGCCAGTGAACAAGTACGCCGTTGAGGTAAACCATGAGTCCGCTTGTGCTTTGTCTGGTTTCTACTTGTCCTGCCAAATCAATGTCTGATAATACGACCTGTGTGATGTGCGATTGGGTGTATTTGTATTCTTGTCTTGGTTCGTGGTCATCAACATGTGCTATTCCATCTGTGGTGGTGTACTCTGTATCATAACATTTTGTCTCTTTGTCAGTTGGTTTGCGTCTGGTCTTTGGAGGCTTGTAATTTTGCATGTCTTCATGACGGAAAAGGAGGTGTGCTTGTTTTGTTTGGATTGTGTAGTTTAGTGCCCGTTTTAATATCTCGTTTGCTGTCTTTGTAGGCTCTTGAAGGACGCGTGAAAGTTCTTTAGTTGTGTAAGTCAAATCGTATCGTAGGCACATTGTTAGCCAGTTGAGTGCGCCAACATGGGATCGGTATTTTTCGTTCGGTTCGGGGTCTTGTCCTCTCACGATTTTCTTGTCTGTTCGACCAGGTGTCAGAAGTGGTCCCCATACGTCATCTCGCAAGTTGAGTGCCTCTTGGAGTTTGGAGGTAAAGGAATGCATTCCTAGTTTGATTTCGCCTGCTTTTGTGTGCTCTATGTCCATTCCCAAAAAGTCTTTCGGTTTGAGAAATTTACACTTGAAATGTTGTTTCAGTCTTTCTTCTAATATCTGAATTGCCTTTGGTGTTCCTGCGATTAGGCTGTCATCCACATATTGTAGAAGAAAGCATTCTTCATTTGGGGCTGGAAGAAATCGAAACAAACATGGTTCGTTTGGACATTGCTTCATTCCGATTTTTATTAATGTCTCCGCTGAGTAATCATAAAACCGTCTTGCGCCTTGTTTTGTTCCATAGGCTGCCTTATCGAGTCGGGCGATTTCTCCTTGGCCTGGAAAGCCTTCAGGTATGTAGATGTACACTATGTCTTTAATAGGTGCATGTAAATATGCGTTTGTGAGATCGAGTTGGACCATTCCATATTGTCGAAATGCAGTTACAAAAAGAAAAATGCGCAGTTGCATTTGGCTTGAGACTGGGCTTGTGGTGTCTGTGTATGTGTCTTCATGTTGTTTGTTTCCGTTGATTACCACTCTGTTTTTCGCACTCATATCTCTCTTAATGTCATATAGGTGATGAGCTCGGAGTGCCTTTGCTCTCATTTCTGGCGTGATGCTCTTTTGGGGCAATCTAACCCAGGTCTGAAATTCGAGCATTCCATCTCTCTCTTTATCTTCAGCGTGAAACCATTGTGTGTCGGTCATGTTTCCGGCTTTCTTATAGCTAGTGGGTTTTTCTGTTGTTCCTTTTGGGAGCTTAACGTTGTATGTCTTTTCCGTCGTGATCTGTCTGTACACTTCTTCTGCTAGCTTGTTGATGTACGATGTGCGCGTTGGTTGAATTGAGTTTGCGGCTTGGGTTAGGGCAGTCTGGGCTATCCATTGTTTCACTTCGTCTATTGTGGAGTAATGATCTGCACCTTTCTTATCCTTGTAGTCTATGACAACTTGTCCGTCTTCCTTGTGTGTGCCTGTCACGCGGAACGACTCTCCGTCATCGATGAAGGTAAGCCCTATCAGTTCTGAACCGTCATCTTTTTGTTGAAAAATTGTCGATTTTTGTGCTTGAGTAGTCATTTTTCTGGCCGGAAAAGACCTTTCGTTAAAATACACATGCCTTCTTGTCACAACTTTTCCTGCCGTCTTTCCTTTAATCATGAGAATCTTGTATGTGTCATCTGAGTGTTGGTGTGATGTACCTACGTAGATACCACTATCAACTTTTGGCTGAAGTTTGGTTCTCTTGTCTTTTTCCCTGTAGGCGAGAACTTCGCACCCAAATGAGCGAAGATTGGAAATATCTGGTCGTTTACCAAAGGTAAGTTCATGGGGTGTGCATCGTCCTGGTAGTGCGGTGATGGTTTGCAGGTATGATGCATGTTCTAACGTGAGTTCCCAATGTGTGCTAGGGTCAAGTCCTGAGGTGGCCAGCAGGCATCTCATCTTGGACACAATGAGGTCCATGTAGTGTTCCACAGGGTTTTGGTTAGGGTTGAAAGGAGCGCTTCGGTTTTGTTGAATGCCTCGTTGTCTGCATATGTCTGCGAATTCGCCGTGTGTGAACTCTCTCGCATTGTCATGTCTAACACTTTGTGGTTGTCCGTATCTTTGTATGTAGGCAAGTAATGCTGCGCTTGCGAGCCCTCGGCTTTGTGCTGGAAAAACAAAGGTAAGTCCAGTGTTCATGTCAAGAAATAGTGCAAAGACATTGTTTTTGTCGGAGAGGGATTTCTTGTTGATGATGCCCCAGTCAATTGACACTTCCTCGTTTGGTCGGACTCTCTTCTCTGATGTGTTAGGTGTCCACGAGAGAGCAAGGTTGTCTAGGTCTGTGTAGTCTTTAGCACCTGCCTTGTTCGTTTTTCTCATCTTTCCTGCAAGACACGATGAGCATGGTAGTTGCTTTCTCAATCTGTCCCATGATCCTTGCTGTACGTTCATTCCGATGACATGTTTCTGTGT
The DNA here is from genome assembly GCA_937902105.1 of uncultured Actinomycetes bacterium. Classification (GTDB taxonomy): domain Bacteria; phylum Actinomycetota; class Acidimicrobiia; order Acidimicrobiales; family Ilumatobacteraceae; genus Casp-actino8. Next base: position 911 of record CALGTP010000179.1, on the reverse strand, counting down.
GTGTCTGAGTACTGTTTCGCTTGCACATCCGTATCGTAGGTGATAGTAGAATGCTGTAGGCGTTGACACGTCAGGTCTGTTTGCATTGTTGGAGAATAGTACATTGTTGATGAAGGTTGGAGGGTCATACGGTTCTCTGTTGTGTAAGAGTATTGTTCTGTGTGTTGTTTCTTTGTCTGCTGGTATCGGAAGAACCTTGATGATTTGATGGCCTTTCTGGACTGACATTGTATATACTCCCCCTTCCCGAAACTTTAGCTGCGGCTTATAAAGGTTGGGAACGAATTCGTGTCCAGCCATCAAGAGAGGAGCGTGAGCGAGCAGGTATGTGTTAGTGCGAGACGAGGAGATGAGTATAGCTTCAGGCACTATTGCTCTGCATGTTTCACCCGTGTCAAGAGTGATGAGAGAGTGAAACTCGCCAATCTGGTTATATTTTTCTTTGGTTCCTTTCAGGCATCCGCTGATGGTGTGTAGGCAATCACGGATATTGGTCCACGCAAAGTCGAAATCTGAAGGTAGCATAGAGATAGACGCGCCTGTGTCGTGTAGAATGTCAATGGTGTAGGTGTGTTGAGGTTTGTCGGGGTTTTCGTAGAGACAGTGGTCGGTGTCCAAGGTGTGCTCAAATGCATTGTTGGTGAGTTCATTGGTATCTTCGGTTGTTCCCTCAGAATGGGCGCTGCTAGTCGTGGTGCGAACAAGGTGAGTGTTCAGTGTGTTGGGGTTCTCTATGGTGGTGATCCGTATTTTGAGGGTCTTTTGTCGTCTGTGATCATGTTTCGCTTGTCTCTGTCTTTTGAGGTGGTTGTAGTCTATCTCGATTTGCTGTGTGCGTGCTGTGCTTTCTGCGTTAGATTCGTCTATGTCGGGTTTGTGTCGGGAGTAGGCTCTATAGTAGAGAGCGATGT
>CALGTP010000178.1 GCA_937902105.1 uncultured Actinomycetes bacterium | reverse complement strand
TATATATATATATCGTCATAGACATTGACATGTGTTGGGATTGGGATCTCTCCGTTTCTGTGGGTTTCTCTCGTAGCTTGATAAATATGCAAGTTGCTGTGACGACCACATGATGTCTTATTGGCTATCACTGGCAAATGCAAATGCAATTTGGCACAGCACAGTTCAATACGGCGGCCACAGGCTGTAAACAAGTGACTGCTAAGGCGCGGCAGCGATCAGCTAGTTGCGTGCTGAGGGCATGCAGGCACCGACCGTGTGACAACTTTCTGTGTCATGTAGTCATGTAGTAGTCTCTCATATCTTAGCCTGGGTGTGAGTGTGACTGGTGTGTATGCTGGACAGGTTTGCAAGCTGGTGTAACTAACAAATCATAGTCTTGTTGATTGTCGCTGGCCCACTGGCCATTGCAATTGCAAGGGGCAGCAACAGTGGCAACAGTGCAACAATAACAAACAAGTGGATCAAGATCGAGCAATCACACAACCTCATTGCTCATGCAGCAAATCATACATGCGATTCCAAATCATTCAGACCACAAAACACAATGGCACAGTCACTCTTCAGTCTCCAGATTGGCCTAGCCCATAGACCATGTCTTAATTGCGATCACAATCTAAAAGCTGAGAGCAGAAGCAGCAGCAGGGACGGAAATATGCAAAGTGTAAATCTGACTCAGACTCTGTCATTTCTCATCTCACTCTCACTTAGTTCTAGCGACTACTATCAAAAGACGCTAAACAGACAATCATACTGAAGTGAAAAAACAAAGAAAGTCTGACATCCATCAGCCAGCCAGCAGCCAGCGAAAAACACATCACATGCCCACATGCGTTACGAATCGCAGGTTCGCCCTGTCAGCCTACATGTGAACTGAGAAATCAACAGCCCACCCACACAGCCTGACAGCCCAGCACATGAGCTGACAAGTCGGATCGGATGTGATTTGAATTGCATTGAGTTGAACTTGAGCAATGATTACCACAACAGTGCTTTGGAACCGACACCTGAACACTGAACACCCAAGTTCATCCAAGCATTCCTTGGTGTGAACACTGAATTGAACATTAAACCTAACACCCAAACCCAAGGCCCAAGCAGTAGTTTGACTCTGCAACTACACTTAAAATTTAACACTGTATCTGAAAACTGAATATCGCGATGCTGTGCAAGAAGGCTCAGCGGATCATTCCACATCCTCGCCGCCGGCATCAGGCACATCATTATCACCTCCAGCATCTTTCATTCGCAGGCTCACCAACACAGCTGCCCACACTGACCCAACGACGGTCGCATGCATTGCCTCACATTGGTATGCGTTGGGTGCTTAGAGCGTCATATGGTGTGCACTCATACTTGAATGATTGAATGAATGATGCATGCAACCGTGCAACCAACCATTGTTTTATATTCTACGCAAAATCGCTTCATACGACCTCAAAATCGGAAGGCTTTCGCATTTGTTGAGCGTGTCAGTCTCAAGTATCAACGAATATCGCAACATGTGTCACAACAACAAGTGCTAACTGAAAGCACCAGCACCGACAGCTCATTGCGGACATGTCGCACGACCCGCCAATTTCTTGGCAGCTGTCATGTCAGGCGTATGGCTGGTCCATGGGTACGGCAAGTTCGTGGCGAACTCTGGGAATTGCGGGATGCCCATCGCATTTAGGTGCTCCTGAATTTCTGAGCTGAACATTGAACACTGAACACTGAACACGCATGAATTGTGTTTGAACTGAACACTGGACACCGTGTGCTCCTGAACTGGACACTGAACACTCAACGAACACCCAATAGCTTGATTAGCTTAAGTGTTGTTTGGAATGATTTCCAAGAGGTGTGTTAGTGTTGATAAATCGTATCCTTGCTCAGCATCCAACGCTCTTCTGCTCCATCATCCTTTGCATCGAGTGGACGCAACAGCCACATGATTCCGGATTGGAGAAGAGTGGGCAGGAATTCCGACACCACCGCTTTGCGTTTGGGATTCTGAGACAAGTTGCAGATCATTGCCGTGACACCTCCGTCAGCAGACATGGCTGATTGAATTGACGAGTGGTGATCTAACACATGAGCATCATGAGACTCAGTATGATCCGACTTGCAGCAAACTTGACTCAGACTTGACTACATAATATGTGTGTTCCTCGACTGTGATGTCACACTTGCGAATAGAAGCAACTGACACAAATGACACACAAGTACAAGTAAAGCAGTTCGCCTGAGTTGAAATTCCTCCGAACTTTCCTGCACTTTCGGTAGCCTTGCAGCCACACATAAGCTGATCCTTCAAGTCTGGCGCGAGTGGCTAAATGTGTTTCGAGTTCATGTGAGACCAATTGCAAGGGCTAGTGGCAGTGGCTGGTGGTTAGTGGCCAGTGGCTAGTTGCTAGCTTGAAAAGCGAATTCCAAATATTATGAATTTGCAGACAGTTGCAGTTGCAGTTGCACATACGTTTTGAACGAGCAATTATAATCAAGCAATGAGAGCTCGTCCTGCGAGAAGCTTCGCAAAGGACGAGGTGAAAGGTTTGCATCGCTTATGGCAGGCTACAATCCTTGCTTCCTCCACTTCATCCTGATCAAGGCTTCAAGAGATCAAGATTGAGAGGCACTGAAAGGTACTGAAACCAAGACTGAGATTGAGACTACTATTAAGACTTAAGATTACGACTCAATGACGAAAGTGGCATTTTGAGAAAAGCCTCACTAACATCACAAGTGGTTTGGTATTTTGCTGTTCTGGGCAGCTTGTGCCAGCTTCCTTTGCAATTGGTTGTTTGATGTTAGTGTATCTCTCTTTTGTTTCTACGTATGCCATAAGTTGTGCTCGCCATTTAACTATGTCCTTCGGAGCGACGAAAAGCTCTTTGCACGACATGTTCGGCTTCCGATACAATTCCTGGATCGTGTTGAGGCCTTGCCCGTCAAGGTGGCATGTGTCATCGTTCGTAGCGATCATGTAAAACCTGCCACGATGCTCGGGCCAGCCAAAATAGTGCTGGCTGAGAGCGATGGGAATTTTTTCATCTGTTGACATGGATTGAGTGGGTTCATCGTTTTCCGTGATGAAGTGGAAGGTGAACCGCTTCAGGTACTTGGCAAATAACCACATCAAGAATTTGCCCGAGGTGCTCTCGTGCGCAATTACATCCTCATGGACTCAACACTCATGGACATGGATGGCTCTATTGCATAATGTGGTACGACTTACAGCGTGGAACTGAAAACTGACACTGACAATGGTCTCAGACTCACAAGTCACAAGACACAGTCACAGCAACACAATCGCGTGGACACTAAGCACTAACTGTTGCCTGTTGCAATTGAAAACATCACACGTCACTCCCATTATGCATGCTGCATGATTCCATGCTCCATGACTCCCATGATCATGGTTTGCGCAAACAATGTCACCTCTCTGCAATGCATTCGCTCTGCGATGTAGACAGCGATTGACCGGGTCGACTTTCCCAGCAAACCTGCCATCATGCCTGCCAGTGGCACACCACTGCTCTGTGTGACTATACATAGGCTAAATGTGTTGTGAATGATACGCTCGTGTCAGGACAGTGTGCAGGCATGATAAGGCAGGCAGAACGACGAACGACTAAAAAAGACAAGGCGCCCATGTGCGATACATCACTGCATGTTGACCCAGCAACTGCAACTCGAATAGTTCCGTGCTTGTTGGCTGTTTTCTGTCGTTTTGGTGATCCCCCAAGGCTCTTCGACGAATAAAACTGGTGGATAGGTGTAGGGGCCGCATTCTTATCCTTGCAGAACACAGCTGTTGGTTGGTGGTCCATGCAGTCTAGCAGTTATGGTCAGATGCAAAAAAAGACTGACAGAGTGACAGAGTAACAGAGACAGATTAAACAGCATTGCAACCAACCACACTAATATGTATGGCCCAGCCCATCCCAGGATACCGATTATGTTTGGCAGTTTGGCTACAGGCTAAAAGTATACAAAGTCCTTGGCCCACTTACCACCGTTGAAGCATTCCTGGGTTTCTTCAAAGCAATCAGGATCAGAAAGAATGTTCATATACCGGTCAAACAGCATCTCTCCATACCTTGCTTTTATCTCAGAAACACTTTCGTCGTAGTCCTCTGCTTCACCTTACAGCATGTGCCGATGCCAAAAGAGTTATGATTGGCTGGTTGAACAAACGGAAATAAGAAAACAACGACTGAGCGACTGGACAGCAATCTAAGAGAGTGGTTAATCTGCATGGTGCATGTTCGGGTCAGTCATGCTGATAATTTGAGTGTGTGAGAAGCGAGACAGTGAGAAGTGAGAAGTGAAGAATATGGCCTAATTTGCAGCATATTTGCGGAGCATCATGTCCAGTTCGTACATCGTGTCCTTCTGTACAGTATCCAACTGAGCCTGGCATGTTGCTGTTACACGGCCCAGAAGATCACCTTGGAGGTACTTGGGCCTCCACTCCTGACACCATAACAGTCAGTGGAAGTTTGCGCGAGTTTAAAAACATGGACACTCTAGACTGCAGACTCTATCTACTATCGCTCGTTTATAATCAGACTTTCTGATGATGATTGCATACTTGCTTGTATCGCAAATCATGTGAAGCGTAAATTGAGTAATTATTGTGTTGCAGCGAGGCTCCTCCTTCAACCCATCCAGGTACTGCAAGCAGTGTTTGTCGCAGTCACAACTTGTTTCTGTGCTGCATCTTAGGTCTGGAAACTGTGTGGCAAATGGGGCCTGGGACTCGGACTCGGCCTGCAATCTCTGACCTCGAGAGACAGCACAGCGATTTCAATAACTATGGCATGGCATCATTACAACAAGCGCAACGCAGCAATGAGTGAGTTCTCTGCACGCACAAGAATGCCAGACAAGTAACAGTCAACTGCAAAACCCACGGCTCAAGTTGCTCAAGATAACATATGTTAGCAGTGCTTCTCAAAGCAGCAGCAGCTCAAATTAGACCCTGGCATTCGACATACATGGCTTGAGCTTGTTGATGTAGGCAGATCCCACCTAAACCCGTCCCTGCAAATGCCTCATGTATTTGAATATCGAAATCTAGAAGTTTCATAAAATTCTCAACGTGCTTGTCACCAGCGAGAAGTGTGGCTGCATTGTATTGCTGCCATCGAAAGAGCTCGGAGAAATGAGAAGGGCCACGCGGCCACGAAGATCGTTCTGCCTGTC
>CALGTP010000177.1 GCA_937902105.1 uncultured Actinomycetes bacterium | reverse complement strand
ATTCGTTGGATTCGAGAAATGCTCAAGCACTTGGCATCGCAGGGTCGCTCGGTTTTGGTGAGCAGTCACTTACTTTCAGAAATGGCACTCATGGCTGATGACCTGATTGTGATTGGTAAAGGTCGATTGATTACCGAATGCACAGTTCCTGATTTCATTGATCAATATGCCAAGAAATGGGTTGTTGTGAAAAGTCCACAACTGACGTCCCTGGTGTCGTTGGCTCAAGAGCAGGGCATGCATGTTTCTATGGGCAGCGATCTCGCTGAATTCCACGGTGTGCAAGCAGCAACGATTGGTGAACTTGCGGCAAAGAACAATGTGGTGTTGCACGAGTTATCAACGCAAACTGGTTCACTCGAAGATGCATTCTTAGAAGTCACCGCCGATGCCGTGCAATATCACGGACATGCCGAGACCCAGTCGAAGGGAGTTGCATCATGATTGCTCTCATTCGTAGTGAATGGTTGAAGTTACGTACGGTTCGCTCCAATATCACCATGGCGTGTTTTGCTGTCATCTTGCCCTTGGCGATCACCTTGCTGACCACTGCGTTTCTCAATGTCTATAGTGTCGATGACAGAACGGTTTCTGCTGTCTTGTTAGGTAGTGGATCGTTGAGTGTATTACTCTTCGGAATTATCGGAGTGTTGGCCATTACTCAGGAATATTCGCAAGGAACAATTCGACTCACATTGGCGGCGAATCCTCGCCGAATTCGCGCCTATGTAGCCAAAGGCATTGTCCTCGTAATCTTGTCGGGTGGACTTACTGCATTCATTATTTTGGTCGGCAATACTGCGGGCGAAGCAATATTGGATTCACGCGGTGCTGTGGGCAAGTTGTCCAACGGCGATATGGGTCAGGCATATTTAGCGCTGATTGCAATGAGCATTTTGGTCTCGCTACTTGGAATGGCAATCGGAACATTGACGCGCAATCCACCGAGCGCCGTCACTGTTTTGGTTTTGTGGCCGCTTCTTCTTGAATCGCTGATCGGTAGTCTTCTGTCAGTTGCTATCAGCGAATCAATCTTTAAGTGGATGCCGTTCCAAACTGGTTTGAACTCGTTGCGTCTTGAAGACTCCGATCTGGACTTTGGTCGCTGGGGATCTGTTGGTTACTTCGGACTATGGATCCTTGGTGTCAGTTTGTTCGCTCTCGCGGGCTTTAAACGCCGCGATGCATGACCTCTTATGTCTCGGCGCTTAGAGTTGAGTTGTTGAAGTCAAAGAAAATTTCACGCTGTACCGTGGAGGAAATATGTCAACCGATGGCACACCAGTAAATATTGATGATCTGTTATTAGAGAATCGCAAGTTCGCACCATCAACGGAGTTCAAGACAAACTCATTAGCCGTTGGGACTCATCTCTATGATCAGGCTGCAACTGATGACGAAGGGTTTTGGGCGCAACAGGCCGCTGAACTGGTGCACTGGGATCAGGACTGGCACACCATCTGCGAGTGGGATCTTCCTTACGCGAAGTGGTTCGTCGGTGGCAAACTCAACGTCTCATACAACTGCCTAGATCGGCATGTGTTGGCTGGCAAGGGGGACAAGGTAGCCATTCATTGGGAGGGTGAGCCGGGTGATACCCGCACTATCACTTATTCTCAGTTACTCGATGAGGTACAAAAGTTTTCTAATGTCTTGAAATCTCTCGGTGTTAATAAGGGCGATCGTGTCAACATATATTTGCCGATGGTTCCTGAAGCAGCCGTTGCAATGTTGGCGTGCGCGCGCATCGGTGCGGCTCATAGCGTGGTCTTTGGTGGTTTCTCATCGCAAGCGCTAGCCGATCGCATCAATGATGCTGAAGCAAAAGTTTTGATCACTGCCGATGGTGGGTATCGCCGTGGAGATGTGTTTGCTCTCAAGCCTGCCGCCGATGAAGCGATAGCGAATACACCGACGATTGAACATGTGGTTGTTGTCAAGCGTGGGGGCAATGAAGTGAATATGGTCGCCGGTCGTGATCACTGGTATCACGACTTGATGTCAACGGCGGATCCTATGTGCGCGGCCGAAGCAATGGATAGTGAACAGTTGCTATTCCTGTTGTATACATCTGGGACTACAGGCAAACCCAAAGGCATTATGCACACCACGGGTGGTTATCTCACTCACGTGACTTATACGCATAAGTATGTTTTTGATCTGCACCCTGAGACAGATGTCTATTGGTGTACGGCCGATGTGGGTTGGATCACTGGTCATAGTTACATCGTCTATGGACCATTATCAAATGGTGCCACGCAAGTGATTTATGAGGGTGTACCCAACTATCCAGCAAACGATCGCCTGTGGTCAATTGTCGAGAAATACGGCGTGACGATTTTTTACACTGCTCCAACAGCCATCCGCACTTTTATGAAGTGGGGTGACGAGGAACCCGCTAAGCACGATATGTCATCATTGCGTTTGTTGGGCTCGGTTGGTGAACCGATTAATCCCGAGGCCTGGATGTGGTATCGCGACATCATTGGTCGCGGCGAATGTCCGGTTGTTGACACATGGTGGCAAACAGAAACTGGGGGCATCATGATTAGTCCCCTGCCTGGTGCCACGACTCTTAAGCCCGGTTCAGCAACTTTTCCGATCCCAGGGATCTCAGCCGAAGTTGTTGATGATGCCGGAAACCGTGTTGAACATGGTGGTGGATATTTAACGCTCACGCGCCCATGGCCTGGAATGTTGCGCGGACTTTGGAATGATCCCGATCGTTACCAAGAAACATATTGGAGTCGTTTTCCTGGTCGCTACTTCGCAGGCGATGGAGCCAAACTCGATGCTGAGGGATATCTCTGGTTACTCGGTCGTGTTGATGACGTGATGAATGTCAGTGGGCATCGTATTTCAACCACTGAGGTTGAAAGTGCATTGGTATCTCACCAGGCAGTCGCTGAGGCTGCCGTTGTCGGGGCAAATGATCCGACAACTGGTCAAGCGATCATTGCCTATGTCACATTGCGTACCGGGTTTGACGTGAGTGAAAGTGACTTGCGCAACCATGTGGCAAAAGAGATCGGTGCAATCGCTAAGCCAAAGATGATTTATTTCACCCCCGAGTTACCTAAGACGCGCAGTGGCAAAATCATGCGTCGCTTATTACGCGATGTAGCCGAAGGACGTAACTTGGGCGATACGACCACCTTGGCTGATGCCAGTGTGGTCAATGAGTTGCAGAAGCGAGCGGCGCAAGCACCTTCAGAGGAATAGCCAATTGCGCTTCCAGCCTCGCAGGTTTGTCTCCAGTGGGGGTAGCCTTAACTTAATGAAAAGGCTAAGAGCCTCCGTTGCGTGTGGGACATTTTTTCTTGGCGTGTGCGTTGTTCCTGGCACCACAGTGCGAGCCACTGTCGGTTCTATTGAAACAGTACTTGAGCGGGGAAGTGGCTTTGTTTCTCAGTTGATCGTGTCCTATGAACAAGATGTTGCGTTGACAGAATCTCCGATGACGGCAACTGGTTCAGCTCTCATTGGCGAGCACTTAACTCCAGGGCTAGATATTGGTCTGGGCATGACAACCGTTCTGTTAGACCGTGCTGTGAGTGTCAGTGACGCTCGCAAGATGGCAGTTCAATTGACTGCCGATCCGCGCATTGAATGGGCAGAGCCTGATTTGCAGATGAGCGTTCCTAGCGATCTCGCGCCTTCATTGACACCCATTGTTCCTCAGAACACAATGGCAACTTCTCAGAGTGTCCCAAAATCTCCGACTAAAATTACTCTCAAGCCCTTCCCAGGAAGAATTTCGGTTAGTTGGGCGGCACCAGTAAACCAAGGCACAAGCGCCATCACGAGTTATACCGTCCGCGCCTATTCTTCCTCGAGCAGTGGGTCGACGGTCGCAAGTTGTGTGACGACGAGTAAGAGTTGTCAAATCACTGGGCTTTCTAATGGATCAACGTATTGGATTTCAGTGGCGGCGAAAAACTCTAGTGGTATTGGTTCTGCTTCTTTTCCGCGGGTTTCAGGTACTCCTCCCTTCTTCAACCCAAATGATCCCTATTATGTGAACTCGAAGCAATGGGGCCTCAATGGCACCTTTGGAGTGCAGGCGCAAAAAGCGTGGTTGGCGACGCGTGGCAATCGAGAAATTGTGGTTGCGGTTCTTGATACAGGTTCAACAGTTCATCCCGATCTTGTAGGTCAGACAGTCCCCGGATACGACATGATTACTGACTCAGCAACAGCCGGCGATGGTGATGGTCGTGATTCAGATCCTTCTGATGAAGGCGACTGGGATGATGAATCCGAGAGTAGTTGGCACGGTACCCACATCGCTGGAATCATCAATGCGTTAGGAAATAATTCTCTAGGTGTGATCGGTATTGCACCCAAAGTCAAGGTACAACATGTCCGAGTGCTGGGTCATGGTGGCGGCTCAGATTCGGATATCGTTGCTGGGATTATTTGGGCATCTGGCGGATCCGTTGGGAGCCTACCTTTAAATGCAACTCCTGCCCGGGTGATCAATCTTTCACTCGGTGGCGAAGGTGTTTGTCCTCGGCAGTATCAAACCGCCATTAATTACGCAATCAGTAGAGGAACGGTGGTAGTCGTTGCTGCCGGTAATGATGCAGTTGATGCATCAACGACGACGCCCGCAAATTGCGATGGTGTGATCACCGTGGCCGCAAGCAACCGCTATGGACAAAAGGCATCGTTTTCCAACTATGGTCCAGTGATAGATATTGCTGCACCTGGATTGGGCATAAGATCAACGATGAATGCTGGTGATACAGGAGTCGGCTCACCCATCTACGCTCTAAAAAGTGGAACCAGTATGGCTGCTCCATATGTGGCTGGAATAGTGGCGCTGATGCTTTCCAAATATCCTTCTCTCACGCCTGCCAATGTTGAAGATCGGATTAAGAGTCCAAGCAATCAGACCTTTTTGGTTGATAGTGATTGGCCGATTATCAACGCAGCGCTATTGCTCGGAGTTCCAGAAGTTCCTCAGTCTCCAACAAATGTTGCAGCAATTAGATCTGGCATGACAACGACAACGAGAACTGTGAGTTGGTCAGCGGCCAATAGTGGAAGCGCGGCGACGACACATATCGCGCGGGCTTATCTCAGACCTCGCGGTGGTAGTCCCGTACTGTGGTGCAGCACGGCAACTCTCACATGCGATTTATCCAACCTGGTCAAGGGAGCAACGTATTACCTGGATGTGATCTCAGGAAACACTGGTGGATTCAGCGCTCCGTCAGGGCCTCGCCTAGCGATTAACACCAAAGGCACCGTGGCAAATGTCGTTCCTACGCTGACGGTTGGAGCAAAAAAAGGGTCGCTCTACGTCAGTTGGGGCAGTGGTCTTGATAATTCAGAGATGGATTCGTATCTGATTCAGTACAGCACAGATTTATTGTCGTGGAAGAATGGGCCCGAGGTCGAAATTAGAAACAGAACGCTGGTCAGTGGTTTGAAGAGTGGAGTTAATTATCGCTTTCGAGTGGTGGCCACGAAAGATTCGGGAAGGTTCATCAAGATTTCGCGCGAGAGCGCGCAGATGAAGCCCAGTTAGAGCTCTCAGCGAGTCGCTTGATTCACCAGAGGAATCAAGGTATTTCCCAATAGTTGTTCAAGTTGGCTAGCGAATAAATCAGTCATGTGATGCCCATCGCGATAAACCAAAAAATCTCCCACTATTGGGGGACAGATGTCATTGAGACAGAACCAATCAGTGGGATCAATCACGGCGACCCCTGTCTCGGCGGCAACACTTTCAATAGCTTGTGAAATTGTCGCCCCCTTACTCAAACTTGAGGTCGTCGGACCACATAATTGAATATTGTTTGGATGACTGCTCAAACATGTCGGGGTATCTTCAGGTGGATTGGGGGTATCTAAAAGAATGATCGGTTCGGCTCCCACCGCACGAAGAGCAGAGATTGTGAGTGGGAGTTCTTCTTGCCACCATTGGGCGACAGAGAGATTTGTATCGTCGGGTTTGGACCTAAAAAACTGTGAAACGATGACCACTTTTATATGTTGATCGAGAATAGCTGCAATAACATTTTCTCTCCAGGTATCGCAATATACATTTGGATTTGATCCGCTAAGAAAAGGACATGCGCTCGCCGTCAGAGTTCTCAATCGCCATGATTCGCTGCGAGCGATTTTTTCTAACGGTTCAAACCATTGAGCGGCATGAGAGTTGCCGAAAAGAGCAACTGTGGTTGCGGATTCGGGATCTCCGAAGACACACTTCTCTGTCTCGTCAGGTTTCTCAGTAGATGAGTGGCACCCATTTCTATAAATGAGTGATCGGTCATCGGGTGCGGCAAGTAAGGAGGGTTGGATATTCATTGGCAAAACTTGATTCAGTATTGCCGTATCCAAATAAGAAGTATCAGAAAAATCGGCCCGCTCGGCAACGTCGCTACCGACAGTGAATGTTGCGTGGCTGACTGCCAAGCCAGTACCGATGGTCAGACCGATGCATGCCAACCCGATGGCGAATGCTCTTTTGGCATGCTGGCGAATACGTATTGAATTTCGTATCGGATTCTCGATGATTCGGTATCCAATTTCTGATAGGACGAGGGCCAGCAGTACGGCGCCAAGCATCGTCGCCTTGTCGTTGTTTCGTAATGTGATTGCTAAGACAATGAGCGGCCAATGCCACAAGTAAATTGAATAGGAACGCGAACCAATCCATTGCGCAACACTGTTATCAAGAATGATCCTTGAACCAAACCAATTCCCCTGGCTCCACAGCAAGCCGACTGCTGCCAGTGTCGGTACGAGGGCTGCGGTACCTGGGAAGACTGTTGAATTATTGTAGGTATACATCGCATAAGCAATGGCGAGAAGACTTGTCCAAGCCACAGCAGTTGCCGGAAGACGATGAGGGATCGAACTTTTGCGAGTTGTCATCGCCAACAATGCACCGCAACACAATTGCCAAGCTCGGGTGTGGAGTCCGTAATACGACCATGATGGATGCAGAGGAGTCTGCTTCCAACTGGCCCAGAGTGATACTGCGATGGCGGCAAGGGTGGCTACTAAAGCAATGTGTCGCCAATACTTTTTGGCCAGAATGAGGAGAATGAAAATGACTGTCGGCCAGATCAGATAAAACTGCTCCTCAACGGCGAGTGACCAAAAGTGTTGAATGGGTGATGGCGGGAGTTCGCTGTTGAGATAGTCGGCCCCCCGAGAGGCAAACACGATATTCGCTGAAAAAAGTCCAGCCGCCCAAATATCGTCTCCGAGGTTATTGATGCGCGTAGGTTCGAGAATGATGAGCCCAAGAAGAGCAGTCACCAAGAGAACGAAACTCGAAATCGGTAAGAGTCGTCTGACGCGCCTGGCATAAAACTGGCGGAGACTAATCGCCCCATTTTTTTCAAACTCATCCAACAGAAGCCGGCTAATGAGAAAACCAGAGATGACTAAAAAGATGTCCACCCCGATATATCCACCCGAGACCAGTGAGAAATCCATGTGGTAAAGAACCACTAAAACAACCGCAATCGCCCTGAGACCTTCTATGTCACTGCGAAACTTGATAACGATACTTTAGGTCATTTGGCTGGGTCTAGAGCGTGACGATAACGATCGGTAGGGGTTGATCTGTATCAAGCCCGGTTTGATCTTTCACCTCTATCTCACACCTCCATCTCATACTGAGAAGGTCCGATGAGCATCTAAGGAGATGTATGAATACGAGAAGCGGGTTATGTAATAGCTGTGGGGTCTACATAGGCACTGAAAATTGGTCCTCTTGTCCAAATTGTGGTGACGAAAATTGCGGAGACAAAGTCGACAGCGGATATGACGAAAATGATGACGATGACGATGACGATCAGGACGCCGATGAGGACGAACAATTTTAACAAGATACCGTTGAACCTGTGTCTGCATCTGAACTCCGTCAACCAGGTTGCGTAAGCATTGAGTCATTGCCTCAACCATCTGATGCTCGTATAGCGGTGCGCGTCAGCCGGCCTGGTCTGCGAGCGATTCGTTCGGGTAGTCCATGGTTGTTTGATCAAGCAGTCGAGTCACATAAGCCGACTGGTTCAATGGGCGACCTGGCAGTTATTTTTGATGAGCAACGTCGATTTGCTGCCATTGGTTTGTGGGATCCTGAGTCACCGATTCGCGTCAAAGTGTTGCATGTTGGCAAACCTGTAAACATTGATGCTTCTTGGTGGCAGGAGAAAATGACACATGCTCTTGATCTGCGCCGAGAGTTGTTGAGCGACGGATCAACGACCGGATTTCGTTGGGTGCATGGCGAAAATGATGGTCTTGCTGGTTTGATCGTTGATCAATATTCCTCAACTGTGGTGATCAAGATATACACCGGGGCATGGTTCGTGCACCTCGCGGCCATCATCCAGGCGATCGTTGAGATTGCTGCGGTGGATCGGATTGTGATTCGTTTCTCGCGATTAGTGCGCGATGGCGAAACCTATGGTCTTGTTGATGGTGACACTTTGTACGGTGAAGCTCCGACAGGTCCAGTGATGTTCTTAGAGAACGGACTTACTCTTGAAGCCGATGTTGTTCTCGGTCACAAGACTGGCCACTTTTTGGATCAGCGTGATAACCGAGCGATCATCGGCAACCTTGCAAGTGGTTGCAGTGTGCTGGACGTTTTTTCAAGCACTGGGGGATTCACTTTGGCTGCCGCAGCTGGGGGTGCGAAATCGGTGCACATGGTTGATGTCAGCGCTCCTGCCTTGGCAACAGCGCACCGCAATCTGGCACACAATCATGCGATCGCATCAATACCAAAGTGTCAGGTCACTGATATCCGAGGTGACGCTTTCGCCGCCCTTGAGGACATGGTTGAGCAAAAACGCACCTTTGACATTGTGATTCTTGATCCACCATCATTCGCCCAAAATCAAGGCTCGGTCATTCGTGCGCTCAGTTCTTATGAACGGTTGGCGAAACTTGGTATGCGTTTGACCGCCCCAGGGGGAACCCTGTTGCAGGCCTCGTGTTCAAGTCGAGTGACGATTGAGGAACTTGCCGACGCGGGGTACTTGGCGGCCCGCAGTGTGCACGTTGATATTGACGAGTTCAGACGCACCGAACACGCCGTGGACCATCCCATTGGGTTCGAATTCGGCGCTTACCTGAAGGCGATTTATTACAAAGTCACCCCTTATGGGGTCTAATTAGTCCCCTTCTGCTGAGCCGAATCGCCATATTTTCACTATCCTGAAGTAGACCAAGTGGGAAGGCTGGGCATGAGTGGAAATTCGGTGTTCCGGCACCAAAACAGTGGAATTTTGAGCATCGCTGCTATTGAGGCCCCGCGTGTCGTCACCTCTGACTGGATTGATGAGCAGTTAGCCGAGACCTATCTGCGTAATGGCCTGCGTCCAGGCTTGCTGGCTGGTCTTGCAGGCATTGAGGAACGCCGTTGGTGGGATGACAGTGTTTCTTTCACCGACGCCGCAGCGATGGCGGGACGCGCCGCCATTGAAAAGGCGGGGATTGATCCAGCGCAGATTGGCATCTTGATCTCAACATCGGTGTGCAAAGAAAATCTTGAGCCTTCAGTGGCATGTGCGGTACACGACCAGTTGCAGTTGTCAACTTCGTGTTTGAACTTTGACATCTCTAATGCTTGTCTCGGTTTCATTAACGCCATGCATCTGGCGGCCACGATGCTTGATGCAGGAACTGTTGAGTACGCCTTAGTCGTTGATGGTGAGGGAAGTCGTTACACCCAAGAGACAACTCTTGAGCGCCTAAAAAGTCCCACGTCATCTGCGGGCGATGTCTTTTCTGAGTTTGCTTCGTTGACTCTTGGATCAGGTGCTGCGGCCATGGTGATGGCCCGCGCAGATCGCCATAGCGATGTACATCGTCTCATCGGTGGTGTGGGTCGTGCTGGTACTGAACACAACTCACTGTGTGTCGGAACGTTGGATCGTATGACGACCGATACGCATGGGCTTTTGGTGGCAGGACTCGATTTAGCTGCAGCGGCATGGAAGGCCTCTGCAGAGAGTTTTGATTGGTCTGATGGTCTTGATTGGTACATCATTCATCAGGTCAGCAAAGTTCATACCACAATGATTTGTGATCGGCTCGGGATCAACCCAGCAAAAGTTCCGTTGACTTTCCCGCATTACGGCAATGTGGGTCCAGCAGCGATCCCGATCACTCTGGCGAGTGTGCAAGATCAAATTCAACCCGGTCAACGGGTGTTATGCCTCGGAATCGGTTCGGGACTAAACACCAGTTTCTCGGAAATTCTCTGGTGACAATGAGCGTTCCGTCCGCCGCGCAATTGGGCGAGTTCGGTGTTGACCCATCGTGTTCAAAGTTCGTAGATGTGCCCAGCCATTCAGGTGGTAGCCATCGTTGGCACATACTTGAGCGTCCAGGAATGGGTGCCGATGCACCGACAATTTTGTGCATTCACGGAAATCCAACATGGTCATTTTTGTGGTCGCGTTTGCTGAGCGAAATCAACCCTGCCTTTCGGGTCCTTGCTCCGGACCAGTTATCAATGGGGTTTTCTGATCACATTGGAGCGCGTCCCTATCGTGATCGCGTTGGCGATATTCATGATCTTGTGACGGCTCTCGATATCTACGGACCGTTGTGGATCGTTGCCCAAGATTGGGGTGGGGCAATTGCTATGGGTTACGCCACCAGTCATCGTGCTCAAGTAGCCGGACTTATTTTGTCCAATACTGGTATCGCGATTCCAGCGGATCGCAAAGCCCCACGACTCATTCGTATTTCGGCAAGCAGTGGCCTACATCGTTTGATCACCCGCACGACCTCTCTATTTGTACGGGGGACTGGATATCTGCCTGGAAGTGGATTGACCAAGCAGCAGCGACGGGCATTGGTCGCTCCGTATCTTGCGCAAGACCGACGAATCGGTGTGGCTGGTTTTGTGGCTGATGTGCCTTTTGATGAGAGGCATCCTTCGTCCTTCGATCTAGCCAGTGTCGCTCAGCAACTTTCGGACTTGAATATCCCAGTGCGCTTGTATTGGGGTTCAAAAGACCCGGTATTTAATGAGGATTTTGCCGATGACTTGATGAGCCGCTTTTCTGATGTGGAGATTCATCGGATACCTCGCGCGGGTCATCTAGCGGTCCTAGAAACATCTATGGCCCCTTTTGTTGAATCGGTTGTGCGCAATTCAGCGCAGGCAATAAGTGCTCCATCAGATGACGATCAAGCGTGCGAGACACTGTGGGCGCGGATCGATTCGTCAACGCGCCCAGATATTTTAGCTATCAGTGATGCGGCAGCAAAAACATCAGTCACTTTTTCTGAGTTCGAATCTCGAGTGGCCTCCTTCGCTCAGTCATTGAGTGATCAAGGAGTCAAGTTGGGTGATCGGGTAGCGGTTTTGGTACCACCGAGTATCGACCTGATTGCAGTCGTGTATGCGTGTTGGCGTGTTGGCGCGATCACTGTGATCGCCGATCGGGGTTTGGGGATCAAGGGACTTGGTGCTGCGGTTCGTTCAGCACGAGTACAACATGTTGTTGGTCCTCAACAGGCAGTGACCGCCGCCCGTGTTTTGCGATGGGCTCCTCGAGCGCAGAAAATTTCCGTGGCCTCAATATCGGCAAGTCGTACGATCAGTTCGCTAGCGCAGATCACGGTGCCTGCACCGACTGCTGATGATTTGGCGGCGGTGTTGTTCACCTCGGGGGCGACTGGCCCAGCGAAAGGTGTGCGTTATACGCACCGCCAACTGGGGGCCCAGCGTGATGCCTTACAAAAAACATATGACATCACAGCCGACGATCGTTTCGTCGCGGCCTTTGCGCCCTTCGCTTTATTTGGTCCTGCATTAGGGATCACAACTGGTCTTGCTGATATGGATGTCACCTCACCCAGCACTTTGACTGCTGATGCTTTGAATCAGGCATGTCAGTTGATTGACGCGACGATGGTTTTCGCCTCACCTGCGGCGTTAGCAAATGTTGTGCGAACCGCTGGTGGTTCGTTGCCCGCAGTGTCGAAATCTCGATTGGTGATGTCGGCTGGTGCACCTGTGCCGTTGGAGACTTTGCAGAAGATGCAAGCCTTATGTCCTCACGCCGAATTGCACACGCCATACGGAATGACCGAAATCCTTCCGGTCGCTGATCTTTCTCTCGCCGAAAGGACGCTTGCTGGAAGTGGCAGGGGTGTGTGCGTAGGTCATGCTGTTGACGGTTGCGAACTCATGATCGCCGCCGCTGACACTCTCGGAGACCTCGTCCCCTTAGATGTTGGGACCACTGGTGAGGTCGTCGTGTGTGCCGCTTGGATGTCGTCGGGATATGACCGCTTGTGGCAGACACAGATCGCAGCCCGCCCAATATTGAACTCACGGACCTGGCATCGCACGGGTGATGTCGGACATCTTGATGTTTCAGGAAATCTATGGATTGAGGGACGTTTAGTACACATCATTCATACCGCTTCTGGTCAAGTCACACCCGTGCCACTAGAAATTTCTTGTGAAGCAGTCACGGGTGTGGTTCGTGCTGCGGCTGTCGGTATCGGACCGCGTGGAACTCAACAAGTAGTGATCGTCGTTGAAGTTGATGATGCCTCAGAGGGTCCTGCAGGAACACTTCTCACACAGCAGATTCGTCAGGCAGTGGCTCCGCAGACAGTGGCTTCCGTGTGGTTAGTGAAAAAACTTCCAGTTGATATTCGACACAACTCAAAAATTGATCGGTCTGCACTCGCTCTCATGATGCAAGACAAACTTTCCGGATCATGGCGATGAAAGTTTTAGTTACTGGAGCAGGAAGTTTGCTCCTCGGTGGTGTGGCTCAGGCTTTAGTTGAACGTGGCGATGAAGTCATTTGTGTCCAGCGTCGAAAGTTAGAAATGACACACTCGATGTCACTCACACAACATGCTGTCGATATTCGCGATCGCGAAGCATTGACAGCTGCTGCTGAGGGTTGTGATGCAATCATTCATGGAGCTGCACGAGTTGGTGTCGTCGGCACTTGGGAAGATTTTCGCAGTGTCAACGTTGACGGCACGGCCAACGTCATTCATGCAGCGCGCGCGCACGGCATTGCGCGCTTGGTGTATGTGTCGACTCCCTCGGTTGCTCATTCTGGAGAATCAATTGTCGGGGCCACCGCTGATGTGGCTGTGAAGGGGCGCAAGGGCTCGTTCTATGCAGAATCAAAAGCACAAGCCGAACATATGGTTTTGGCTGCCAATACAGACGGTTTGGGCGTCGTGAGTTTGCGACCCCATCTGGTGTGGGGCCCAGGTGACACACAGTTAGTTGGGCGCATTGTTGATCGAGCCCGCGCGGGTCGTTTAGTCATGGTGGGTAATGGGCATGCACTAGTTGATTCAACGTATATTGATAATGCCATCAGCGCCCATCTCGCTGCTCTTGATGCGGTGGCCCCACGCGCAACATGTGCCGGTCGGGCCTATGTCATTGCCAACGGCGAACCGCGCACTGTCACAGAACTCATTGAAGGAATCTGTCAGGCGGCAGGCGTGCCTTTTCGACCCAAGCATCTAGCACTTCCCCTGGCACGCATTGCTGGCTCAGTCGTTGAACGCCTCTGGCCACGCTTACGGAGCGACGAACCACCACTGACCCGTTTCGTGGCTGAGCAGTTGGGAACGGCACACTGGTTTGATCCGCGTCCGGCGCGCGACGATCTTGCCTGGAACCCACACGTCACATTGGATGAAGGTTTCACTCGCTTGCGGGCGTGGTTCGAACTAAATCGCTGAAACCTTTTCGCTTACAGTTTGTACGTCGCAACAACCGGCGCGTGATCAGACCAGCGGGCATCATAGGAGGGAGCACGATCCACTCTTGCGCTGATGGCCGTTTTCGCCAGTTCTGGATTAGCAATGTGATAATCAATGCGCCAGCCAGCATCATTGTCAAATGCTTTGCCACGCCATGACCACCATGAATACGGACCCACTATGTCACCCACTTGTTGGCGCATGACATCTACCCATTCATGTTGATCAAACATCTCATCAAACCAAGCACGTTCCTCGGGGAGGAATCCTGCACTCTTGAGATTGCCTTTCCAATTCTTTAGATCCTCTGGACGATGTGCAACATTGAGATCCCCTGTCAGCAAGACATGGTTTCCTGAAGCCCTCAAAGCCTGCATCCGATCTTTCATCGCAGCAAAAAATGCAAACTTTTCTTTCATTCTTTCGGGGGATTCGGCGTCACCTGTGTGGACATATGCCGAGATCACCGTCAGAGTTTTGTTTTTACCCACCTGAATATCGGCCTGCACCCATCTCCCCGTGAAGTTGTGAGTCGGATGGTTGGCCCCGATATGGCTCGTTACGATCGGTAGACGACTGGCAACAGCAACTCCAGCACGCCCTTTCTGATTGCACTCAGCATGGGCGATATGCCAGCCATCGCCCATGAGTTCTGCTACTAACTCATCGGGCGCGCGTACTTCTTGCAAGGTGATGACATCAGGGGCAGATTGTGCAATCCATGCGTGCATCCCGTTTTTTACAGCGGCGCGAAGGCCATTGACATTGACAGAGGCGATAGTGATCGTCATCTCACGATCGTGCCACAAGCAAGCTGCTGAACTGTCATGGATCACGCTCAGTGTGGCTCGTGTAGCAGACGAGGGACCAATATCGGTAAGAATGAGGGGATGAGCAATGCGCCGTTCGAGCCGAACAAAGACCGTCTCTTGCCAGACCTCTCACTGAAGCAAGAGATGGTTCTTCTTGCCCGTACTCTGTGGCGTGAGGGCTACAACGACCATTTAGCGGGTCATATCACCGTCAATCTTCACGATGGAACATTGCTCTGCAATCCGTGGCTGTTGCTGTGGAACGAGTTTCGGGTGCAAGACATTATCCGCATTGATATGCAGGGAAATCTCGTTGAAGGCAACTGGCCAGTCCCGCTCGGCATCCCCTTGCATCTTGAATTACATAAGGCCCGGCCAGATGTTGAAGTTGCATTACATAACCATCCACTTTTTGGAACGGTTTGGGCCGACATGGGTGAGATACCGCCCGCTCTTGATCAATCAAGTGTTCTTGGAGGCGGTGACATTGCATTAGTGCGAGAATATGGGGGGAGCGTCGATGACACTGACGCTGCTGCGACAGCGGTTGCGGCCATGGGTGACGCTGATTTGGTGCTACTCGCTGGCCACGGCGTTTTTGTTATGGGTCAATCAATCCGCGCTGTTCATCAACGTTGCGTCGCCCTTGAACAACGAAGCCAGCGCGCATGGTACGCGCGCACGGCTAAACCTGACATGACCTCATCTTTACCGCAGTGGTATATCGAGCGAATGAAAGCCTCCGATGGAGATAAGTTCCATGGCTTCTGGGAAGCCATGGTTCGCCAAGAATTACGCGCTGACCCATCTTTGCTGGACTAAGGACTCCTGGGGCACGAATCGTTATTGGCCGATGCAGGTGACATCTTTGGAGTCTGCCATCACGCCGGTGTGTGTTCTTTGTCGGCAAGACTGTAGCAACGCAGTGCACAGTGAAGCATTCCCCAAAGGATTCTGATGAATATTCTTGTTATTGGTGCTGGCGGTGTCGGCACCTCTATGGCCGCTATCGCTGAAAGCCGAAATTTCTTTCGTAGTTTTACCTTGGCTGATGTCTCACTTGAGGCGGCACAACGAGCGATTGACCAACTAACTGATCAACAGCGTTTCAATGCAGTTCAACTTGATGCCCGTAGCGAGAGCAACATTGTTGCGCTGATCAAGGAGTGCGATGCCGACTTTGTAGTGAACGCCTGTGACCCGCGATTGAATGAGCCAATTTTCAATGCCTGCTTCACTGCGGGTGTGCATTACATGGATATGGCAATGAATCTCAGCACGCCCCACGCCACCGATCCGTACAACCAAGTGGGCGAAATATTGGGTCACAAACAATTTTCTGCACATGAGGCTT
Source organism: uncultured Actinomycetes bacterium (assembly GCA_937902105.1). Classification (GTDB taxonomy): domain Bacteria; phylum Actinomycetota; class Acidimicrobiia; order Acidimicrobiales; family Ilumatobacteraceae; genus Casp-actino8. The sequence goes on along the minus strand of CALGTP010000177.1, from coordinate 841 downwards.
GGATTGATAAAGGTCTCTTAGCTCTCGTTGGCATGGGGGTGGAGCCTGGCTTATCTGATGTCTTTGCGCGTTATGCCGCTGATCATCTTTTTGACACGATTGACGAGATTGGTGTTCGAGATGGCGCAAATCTGGCGATTGAGGGATACGACTTTGCTCCAACGTTTTCTATATGGACAACGATCGAGGAGTGTCTGAATCCACCGCTGATTTGGGAAAAAAATCGGGGCATTTTCACCACCGATTGTTTTAGCGAGTCAGAAATTTTTCATTTCCCAGAAGGAATCGGCCCGATTGAGTGCGTCAATGTTGAACATGAAGAGGTTCTCTTGATTCCACGAGAGATCGAATGCAATCGAGTCACTTTCAAATATGGTTTGGGTAATGAATTCATCAATTGGTTGAAAACATTTGCCAATCTCGGTCTTGATTCAGCGACGAAGATCAAAGTCGGTGATGTCCACGTTGCACCGCGTGATGTGCTCGCCGCCTTATTACCGAATCCCGCTGAATTGGGACATTTGATGAAGGGGAAAACCTGTGCCGGTACATGGATTAAGGGCACACACAATGGCTTGCCACGCGAGGTGTACCTGTATCACGTCGTCGATAACGAAGAGACAATGACAAAGTGGGGCTGCCAAGCAGTTTTGTGGCAGACGGCGGTCTGTCCTATCGTGGCGTTGGAACTTCTAGCCACAGGGACATGGACGCACTGCGGTGTGCGTGGCCCCGAAGCATTTAATGCCTCGCCGTATCTTGATTTACTCAGCGCCTACGGTTCGCCTCACGGAATGATTGAAATGGGTGAAGGCAAATGGCCAGCGCCCATCCTGACAGG
>CALGTP010000176.1 GCA_937902105.1 uncultured Actinomycetes bacterium | reverse complement strand
CAGAGACCACAGTTCCCAGTGCGTGCCGAGGCCTTCCTCCTGTCCGTGCGCACCGGTGTTCACCATCACGCCGCGTGCGGCAAGTTTGTGTGCTTCGCGGGCGATGTACTGGTCCTGGAAATCCACGTCGGGTGCCTTGACCCGGCGCACGCTCTTTGGCTGCAGGATGTGCGGCGGCGGTGTTTGTCAGCAAAGATGTCGCGTCCATTGATCATGCGGCCTTGAGCGTTTTGCCCTTGTTCGCCTGATGTTCCTTCGGTGGATTCAGCCATACGGATTCCACCGGCTCCCAGTTTCGCGTATGCCTTGACCAGCGCTGTGGTGTGCGCTGCCTCGCTGCCTCGTACACCGCTTCACGCTGCTTTAACACTGCGGTATCCACGCCACTGTGGCGCTGACTTGGGGTCACGTAGCGAAGCGCGCTGTGGCGATGCACCTGGTTGTACCACTGCGCAAATCGATGTACCCACTGGCGCGCCACCTCGATGCTCTCGAACGGTTTGCCCGGGTACATCGGGGTGTACTTCAGTGTGCGGAACAGACTCTCCGAGTACGGGTTGTCATCACTTACAGACGGCCGGCTGAAGGACGGCACCACGCCGAGCCGTTGCAAGGTCGCCAGCATCGTCGCCCCCTTCATCGGCCCGCCGTTGTCGGCATGCAGCACCAAGCCGTCCTCATGGATGCCTTCGGCCAGACAGGTCTTGCGAATCAGCACACTCGCGTGCTCGGCCGATTCTTCTTCATGCACCTCCCAGCCGACAATCTTGCGGCTGAAAATGTCCTCCACCAGATACAGTCGGTAGAAGGCACCGCGGATGCTGGAGGCCAGAAACGTAATATCCCAGCTCCACACCTGGTTCGGCCCGCTGGCTTCAAAGCCCTGCGGCTTGGCCACAGTCCGTGGCGCCTGCGCTCGACCTCGTCGATGCAGTTGATCCGCCTCGCGCAGCACGCGGTAGAGGCTCGACTCCGAGGCGAGATACTCGCCCTGATCGGCCAGGCGCGGCACGATCTGCGAGGGCGGCAGGCTCTGGTATTCGGGCCGGTTACACACGTCGAGAATCGCCTCCCGTTCCGCTTCGCTGAGCTTGTTGGGCGGCGCGCGCCCGACCGCCGCCGCCTTGCGCCCATCCTCCAATCGGTCCTGTTCCTGCAACGCTTTCTTCCAACGCTGCAGCGTGCGCACATCGATCTCCAACACCTCGCAGGCTTTATGGCATCGCGCCCCAGCACGCACCGCTTCCTCGATCAATGTGATGGCCATCTGACGGTCCGGCGGGGCGATCAGCCTTCCCCGTCGTCCCCCCAGATGGCCCGGACTTTTTTTTGGAGAACCAGCAGCGCCGCCGCCTCGGCCAATGCCGCGTTCTTACGCTTGAGCTCCTTCTCCAGCTCCCGATTTCGTTTGCGCTCACGCTGCAGATCCTGGCGCTCAGCGCCCGACAGCCCCTGCTGCGACTCGGCCCCTGCAATGGCCGCCTCCCGCCACCGCGCAACCTGCTCGGCAAACAGACCTTTGCGACGACAGTATGCCGCCAGCTCTTCCTCGTTCAGTGCCGCAGTCTCGACCACCACGGCCAGCTTGTTCTCTCCACTCCACTGCTCAGGATTCGATGCATCGGCAGCCACGGCTTTTCCTTTTCGGCGATAATGATCACGCCAATTGTAAAGCGTCTGACTCGACACCCCCGTCTCCCGGCTTACCTGCGCCACCGTCATCGCGTTCGGCGCCGTCATCATCTGCACAGCACGCTCTCTGAACCCCTCACTGTATCGGGACATTCCTCGCTCACCTGCCACCCCCTGTCGCTTTGATTGCCAACAAAATGGACGCGACAACTAGCCTGACACAGGGGGCGTGTAGTGACCCAGTGAACTCCTGCTCAGGTGGAACCTTAGGAGGACCCTCTGCGCAGGGTGGTTGCAAACCTCGACTCTACGGCGCCGGGCCAACCAGCGCGACTGGTCGAGCGCGGCCAGAAAGCTGCGACGGTGTTATCGTTCATTTGAAGAAGCGGCGCTAATGATCACCCTATGCACTCGGTCAGCATAGAGACAGATTCATATTTTCCAACAGTTGCCCGCCCGTCTTTTATCTTAAATGACAGTGTTCCCTGCGTTGCATCATACACAGCGTCTCGCAGCATCAAACGTAAAGTCCCCGCATGGTCATCGA
>CALGTP010000175.1 GCA_937902105.1 uncultured Actinomycetes bacterium | reverse complement strand
GCAAACAGTATGTGACAGAATGGTGCAATATTGGGAAGGCCGTGGCTAACCTTTTCCTTGCTTCCTATGTCGTCTAAATATCTTGATAGTGCGTTGATAAAGAGGGAGAACAGAAGGGGAGAGAGGACACTTCCCTGGGCTACTCCTGTATTGAATGTGATTTTGGCGTTTCCGACTTTTGTCTGTGGTAGTCGGACCGTGGTGTGTTCGTAAAGTGACTTGAGTAGGTCGACGTCTGGGATGTTGTACGCTTCAAGGATGGCCCATAGGGACGCTTGGCTCATGCTATTGAACGCGCTTTTGAAGTCAATATCTACTCGGAGGAACCGTTTTTTGAGACGTTGGGCCTCGTTAGTTATCCCATACAGTTTGCATCCATTGACGTCCGTGCTTTTGTTTTGACGAAAGCCGCTCTGTGCCTGTGACAGTATATGTGCATTTTCGACCATTTCTGTGAGTCGCTCGTTGAGTACATAAGCGATAAGCTGGTTGGTGCAGTTGAGCAATACCACAGGTCTCCAATGGGATGACATGTCCGCCTTCGATCCGCCTTTGTGGAGGAGGGCCAGCTTGCCCGTCATTTCCTTCTCTGTGACTTTGGTGAGGGCTTTGCCTTCAGCTAGGACTTCGTTAAGCCATAGTCGGATCACGTGTAGTTGTTCAGGTGGCATGGTTTTTATTAGTTCCGCTTGTATATTGTCTGGTCCTGGAGCTTTGCCGATCTTCAAGTAGAAGTTGGCCACCTTCTGCATTTCCGATTCCGTGAGTGGTCCTCTAAGGCTGCTGGGGCTCGTGCTTTGTCCTATTTTTCTGCCTTTTTCTATGGAGTCCCTCATGAATGACAAGTCCCGCACCGTATCCTTGTTGTGTCGGAAGTTCTCGAAACTCCAGCATTGAGGGCAGAAGTAGTCCAGGTACCTCTCCTCCGTGACGTCGGGTGTAGTCGACGATGCCGGGCTGTCGATTTCCCGTAATCCAGAGACCACTATTGGCATTCCTTGGGTGCAATCCTTGTTTGGGCAGCAGGCTAGTGGGGGGAGGCCTGAGGTTTCATACCCTTGTTCTAAAACCGAGTCTCTGTTATCCTGTTCCCACGGGCCCTCTGCATATGTAAGCTCTATGGAGATGGTTTGTTCGTTGGGCCATGTCGTGCTCTGTTGTAGTAGGTCTCTCATTCCGGGGAGGTTAGTGGTATTGATGGTGATGGTTCTCATTGTGGCCTGTCTGATCACGTATTCTTTTGATGCCCCTGGTTGCTGGTGATGTCGGAGATATTCTTGGGCCCATTGTTCTAGGTTGGAAGCGGAGTCTGGGCCGTCCTCCACCCAGAGGAGGCCCGGATTCGTGGGAATCCCTCTTCCTCCTATCCGGCCTGCGTGGGTGTTCCGGTGCGGGTCTGGGAGTGGATCTCCCGTCTGTATCCACAGTGTATGTACCATGGACAAGGAGTGTGTGACTTGGAGGTGAGGGTCCCTCTCCGCTTGGATGACTCCCGGGTGGGGGTATTCTCCCTGCGGGAGAATTTCCTTTAGGGTGAGTCCTGTTACTGTCCGTTGTCGGATTTCGCCCAGCTCCATTCTAGTCGTGTCTTCTTTCGAGAACTTGGACCATCCCAGTGCCTTTTCGAATTCTTGGCGTTCTCTTTCTTCCAGCTTCCATCTGTTGGTTAGGATCTGTTTTTTCGTTATGTCCTCTAAAAGCTGTTTCTTGCGAGTCAGGAGAGTTTCCACCGCTCTCCTCCATGGGGAGGATCGGTCGCGTACCACCGTTTGCATGGTCTCCCTCGAAAGCATCAGTTCGTCTCGCAGGTCCATGATCGTGAAACTTGCTTCGGCGGCTATAGAGAGATCCTTCCTATGTAAGGGCTTATCCAGGGCCTTCTGGAGGGTGACGATTTGAGCTTTGGATTCTCGTTGTTCTTCGTTCCGGTGTGCCTGGAGTTTTACCTTTGTCCTCTGTGCGGTGCGTGCCGGTTGGTGCTGTAGAAGTGTTGTCCTGCGTGTGTTTAGTAGTAGTGCTACCCCATCGCTGCTGGTGATGTCACCCTTTTGATGGTCCGCCAGGATTTGTTCAGCTAGTGGAGAGCAGATTTCGTTGACGGGCGTTAGGTGTGGAGTAATGTCTTCCATTCTCAGTCTTGTTTTGGTCTTGTTCCCCTTGGGTGGTGGTGCCGGTTTCGGAGGG
>CALGTP010000174.1 GCA_937902105.1 uncultured Actinomycetes bacterium | reverse complement strand
TCAGCACTGGCGTCAGCACACCTGCAAGGTTATCAGTTCCATGTTGCACTGCATCACAGGTGTTTTCAATATGGTTCTTGGTAAGTGGGTTTGCTTTTGATTGGGTACACTGGTCATAAAACAAAAACATACATAAACTGCAACTAGCATTGAGAGCTTGACTGGGTGATTTTACTTTCGAGTCGTAGTTTATAAACTGGGTTGCCTGGAACCATCCCACGGAGCATACTCGAAGCTGGCGTCATCTTGGGCTTCGCCGGCTCCGTGTTCTTCTCAGTGCGCTTGCTGCTCTTGTCGACGATGGGGTTGGCCTGCTCGAAGAGATCTTGGCAAAAGTACGGATCGTCAGGTTCACCCGCCCAAACAATCGTGCCATCTTGGTCCTCGGACAACTCGTAATCTCTGTCAACCAGCCGTGGCGACATCAGCTTTTCACCAGTAGCGTTCTGGGTGAGGATGTCCCTGCCACCCTTCTCAGACAACGTGTAGCCACTGCGGAGATCAACAGCCTTGATCCCGTCCAGCTTCAAGGTTCCATCTTCCAAGAACTTGGTTATCTCATCAGGTAGCGGAGCTGGCTCCCCATTCTCGCTTTTAGAAGGCAGCTTCCAGCTGAAACCACCTAGCTCGTGCCTCTGCACTAGGCCTTTTTTGAAAAGGTGCAGTTGATACTTCATGAAGGCACACATCTCCACTGGCCCCCACCCAGTCTTCTCAGCTGGGGAACCTCGCTTCCTGTAAACTCCTGCAGCAGCTTTGGCCATAGCGGCACGGTTTTTCCTGAGCTTATTTGTGTAAGTACTCTTGCTCTTCCTGAAAGAGCAAGAGCACTTACACCCATTGCAGTCGCCGTTGGACACTTGACTTTGCTGACTTGAGTTTAGGAAACACTCGAACTTATTCAGCGCGTGGGTTGGCAAACTAAGAGCAGTGCGCCAAAGGTTTGTCATTTGGAAGCCAGCCGGTAGCAAAGGTCAGGCAGAGAAACTTCCCGGGACGCGACTGGGAGGCCATAGTGCTGCGGCCCAAGTAAACATCGTCCGAGTCGTCCATCCAATCCACGACATGACAGTCCTTGGATCGTTGTAGCATGTCTGTGGAATGGGCAGCCCCATGTCCGAAAACAAACTGAAACAAGGTGATTGATTACTCACTGATGTGTTTTGTTTGGCTAAGTACTTTTCGACGAATTCAGAGAGAGTCCCCTGAGTGTTGTAGTCCGCAAAGCTTCGACGGCCTCCTACTGAAGACGTTGTAGGACCTGCTTTGGCTGCTGGTGTTTCTTTGGCCCTGCGCTTCGGCACCCCGGCGGCAGCCGAAGCCTTCTCATTGCCAACCCCAACTGAAGCACCATCGGGCCACCTCGCATGTCTGCAACAGCTAAAGTTAGAAACTCTTGAAAACACGGAGCCGAATTTTGATCGTAGATGGACCCAACACAAAAAAATACCAAAACAAACCAGGCAACATGACATCCTCCTCCGAATCATCAACCATTGCGACCTTGGCTGCGACGACTTTACTGCCACCCTTGCGCTCCCTGACTGCCCCCGTCGTCGGACGAGGCGCCTTGCGAGGCACCTTCTCCTCATCACTGTCCGGCACTGGCTCAGTCTTCATCATGGCAACCACCACGAAGATAGAAGTTGTTGCTTGGACCCAGCCCTGCTGATGTAGTAAGCTCGAGCTCTCAAAGCTAGTGCAAATTCTAAAGCGTTCTATGAACACAAACACATCATATCATGAGCACAACACAAAGTGAGTGCGGACTAGTCTTTTGCAGTCTCACGTTATGTTTTCTTGTGTCTAGTTTTCAAGCTTGCCAGATTTGACCAGCAGTTGTTGTTGAGCTGCGTTGGTTTTAACGAAGTCTTACAAGTTGACGTGTTTGATGTGCAAGGTGCTGGAATGCCACGCCGGGCCCATTGGCGATGAGCAGGCATGGGGCGATTTGGATTTGTGCTTCGTTTTCAATTCACCTGGTTTGCTATCAAAGTCTGACCATCAGAAGGTGCTGTGCTAGCACTATTTTTTGGCAGCAAAAACTATTCGACAACATAATACACTCGTTCAGAACCACACCTACCTCACGATGAAACGATTTATCTAAGATACTGGCAACAGCGAAGCAACAGCAAAACGACGAGGTTGGTTTTGATGGTATAGCGATATATTTCAATTATCCACAAAAACACAAAACTAATGTAGGGCCGTTCAGTCACTCTTCAGATCATACCTGCACTGTAAGTCGGATAATCAAAGCCCACGGTCTCGTCAGTGTCAACAAAGTCAGCATCAGCCCACGGACTTGTGGCAAGCCAACGCAACGAACTCAATCACAGAAATACTGGACAGGTGCATAGCGTTGCCGCTGACAGAAGCTGCGCGCTTCTGGTCCCTAACGGGCAAGATGGGCACCCCCATGGCCAGGGCCGCGTCCGGGGTAACCGGAAATCCCTGCATAGCAAGTCTTTCCCGGCCGATGTACCACCTTCGACTCTTCACATGCCAGAGCTTTCCTGTGTTCATTCGCAGGGTGGGGATCCTTCTCGATGAAGCACTCCAAGTTCTGCGATTCGATTGGTCATCTCCCAGGAAGACCACAAGATCTTCATCTTCGTCGGCGGGCTTCTTGAACATGGCCTTGTACAATTTCTTGCTGAAGTTGAGGCTCCGCTTCTCCCTTTGTGACAGAAGGTATGTGAGATCCAAGTGACCAGCCTCAACACTGTTCACCTCAACCTTGGTCGTAAAAGTGCTACGTGCCGTAATCGCTTGGCCAATCTTTGGAATGAATTCTAATGTAGGTTTGATTTCCTAATATGGCCAATCTTTGGAATGAAATGTAAGTTGTGAAATTTGCCATCAAGTAGCTCGCCGCCATCGCTTTCCACGAGCCCTTGCCACATCCGCCGCGTCCAAAAGGATTTCCTCTGGAGGGGCTATCAGATAGTCCTTGGGCTGAGTCTTACAATGCCGAGAGATGCACTGCGTCACTTTATCGTACATGACCTGAACATCCACCACTGCCACCACCGTCTCCTTGTGGGACATAATAAAGTAAACCCTGAACCTTGTGACACCATCATGGCCCTGGTCGGAGCATGCGACCAGCATCATCGTAATGTTGTAACTCTTGCCGTACAGCAGAAAGACAATTCCGACCCTGATGGCCTGCCGGGGAAAAAACATAGGACCTAACTTCATAGGAACCCGGTACATTTAAATCAAAGCCTTGTTCAATTAGTTGTCCAATTATCTGCGAAGTCGAACTCAGATTGCAATATAATAATTACATTGGAATCTGAGTTCGACTTCGCAGAAAATAGGACAACTAGTTGAACAAGGCACCTGATATGATATGTTTTTGAACGCACACGCCTGGACATTCTCAATGACGATCATCTTAGTTTTCTTTGACACATGTCGTTTGGCATGGCAAATGAAGACCACCATTGTATCACCCTCCTCATATGTTTGAGAGCCACATGAAGACTGGTCAGTGCATGGCAGGCCTGCCACCTCAAGATCGCTGTCGGTGCCTGTACCAAAGAGAGGACATAGCTGCCCATGTGTGTAGCAGTGCTGCTCAAACATAAAATCTGACCGTTGTGTGTCAAATATCTTCATGCGGAAATGTGCTTTGGTGTTGAAGGTTCCTCCAGCAATACATTCCACGCAAGTTGTGAGGTCGCCAAAAGAGCACGGTTTTTTGTATTTGACGCTAGTCACTTGCGAAATCCATTCAAAATTATCGTTGATCAGCTGTCGGCAAGAAGCCCTGATTTCCTAAGTCGCTTTCGACACAACAGCTGTGATTATATCTATGTGTGTTTTACCGTATCGCATCAGCAACGTTACATTTAGCATTGGCAAA
>CALGTP010000173.1 GCA_937902105.1 uncultured Actinomycetes bacterium | reverse complement strand
TGGCCAACCCAGTTCGGTTTTCGTTCAGGATGCGGGACCCAAGAGGCATTATTCCTTGCTAGCGGCTCATTGACCAAGCCTGGCAAGGACGTGATGGCAAATGCATTCTCCTAGCACTAGATTGGGCAAAAGCATTCCACAGTATAAGTCCAGAGTCTCTGATTACAGCTTTTTCGAGATTTGGGGTGCCTCCCAAAATGCTGGATATGATCCAAGCGATCTACACAGACCGCTGCTTCTCAGTGAAAGATGCCGGTTGTGTCTCCGATGCCCGACCGCAGGCGTTTGGCATCAGCCAAGGGTGCCCTTTGTCACCGTTCCTCTTTGTGATGGTGATGACTGTTCTCATTCACGATGCGAAGGCGAAGCTCCAAGCACAACCAGCCTACAACAGCTCACAACGCCTGCTTGTCCAGGAGCTGTTGTATGCTGACGATACGTTGGTTGTTGATGCTGATGAAAGCATCATAAAATTATACATGGATTGCATTAAAGAGGCAGGTGCGCAGTATGGGTTGTCTTTTAATTGGAGCAAGCTTGATGGGCTACCTGTAAGATGCGAGGTCAATCTGTCGACACCCCAGGGCGACCAAGTCAAAGTGAAGCAAAGTATGAAATACTTGGGAAGCATCCTCAGCGCAGACGGACACGTCAGCGGAGAGTTGAGTATGCGACTGGGTGCGGCACAATCAGATTTCCAAAAACTCTGCAAGATTTGGTCCCATAGCTCTATATCCATGCAGCGGAAACTGCACATATACCAAGCATGCGTGCTCAGCAAACTATTATACAGTCTACATGTTGCGTGGCTCAACGCCGCTGAAGTCCGGAAATTGGATGCCTTCCACTTCCGTTGCCTACGCAGGATCGCCGCTGTCAAGCACTCCTTCTACAGCCGGGTAAGTAACCAAACTGTTTTAGACAAAGTGGGAGGCACACGCTTGAGTACTGACCTTTGTCGACGCCAATTGCTATATATAGCGAAGCTCGCAAGACGACCCGCGGGAGACTTTTTAAGGGATACCATTTTTGAACCAAATTCTATAGACCTGAAACGAATCAGTGGCCCCCGAAGGAGGGGCAGACCGCGAATCATTTGGGCAGAGGCTGTTTTTAACCTGGCATTATCAATTGCAGGCAACCATCACAGTTTAGTATCGCTCTGGGCTAACACGCCTGTGGCAAGATGTGCGTGGCAAGCGGCTGTGGACGTGCATTGCAGCACTCTTTGATGTACATGTTGCGCTGTTTAGTGCCATGTTTATTTTGTAACGGCCTCAGCGTCTCACTTTCTCTGCCAATGTGCTGTCTGGTGCAGTTCTAGGCTTTTGACTTGACTTGTGTGACTATTTAAAAAAGCTATTTTGTGACTATGTTGGTAGTATTTGTGCACTATGTTGGTATGCTTTTGTATTTTTTTGATATTTTGGAACTGTTTAGTGC
>CALGTP010000172.1 GCA_937902105.1 uncultured Actinomycetes bacterium | reverse complement strand
GTATTCGGAGTTTGGTTGAGGTTGGTACCCGGGTATGGGCCCTAGCTCATTCAGTGCTCTACCCCCACTCATCAGCATGCGACGCTGCACCTCAATGCATTTCGAGGAGAACCAGCTATCACGGGGTTTGATTAGCCTTTCACTCCTACCCTCAGCTCATCCGAGAACTTCTCAAGGTTCACCGGTTCGGCCTTTCACGCGGTGTTACCCGCGCTGCAGCCTGGCCAAGGGTAGATCACCACCGCTTCGGGTCTAGCGCCTGTGACTGAGTCGCCCGGTTAGGACTCGCTTTCGCTACGCCTGCGCCCCAGAAGGGCTTAGGCTTGCCACAGACACTAACTCGCAGACTCATTAAGCAAAAGGCACGCCATGACCCCCGAAGGGGCTCTGACACCTTGTCGGCACATGGTTTCAGGATCTATTTCACTCCGCTCACAGCGGTTCTTTTCACCTTTCCCTCGCGGTACTTGTTCACTATCGGTCGCCAACTAGTATTTAGCCTTACGCCGTGGTCGGCGTGGATTCACGCGGCGTTTCACGTGTGCCGCGTTACTCAGGAAATCCCTAGACGTACTCGAGCTGTCGGTTACGGGCCTCTCACCCTCTGGGGAGCGATTTTCCATTCGCTTCACCTAGCCGTTGTACTATCACATTGGGTCCTACAACCCCGGGGGAAAACCCCCGGTTTGGGCTGGTCCGCTTTCGTTCGCCACTACTTACGGAATCGATTCTCTTTATTTTCCTCCGGTTACTGAGATGTTTCACTTCACCGGGTATGGCCTGCCTGCCTCTATTTTATTCAAGGCAGGAGATGGGGGGATTAGCCCCCATAGGTTACCCCATTCGGAAATCCTCGGGTCAAAGCGTCTGTGCCGCTTGCCGAGGCTTATCGCAGCTTAGCGCGTCCTTCATCGCCTGTTGGCACCAAGGCATCCACTATGTGCCTGCTTTACCTTGATTCCCGCTTTCAAAGTCGGAAATCGTCAATATACCAATTTTATCGGGCCTCGCGGCTCCGATCAGCGCAGTCAACTTAATGACTGAACTTAGTGAGACCTATTATAAATATAAAATATAATTTGGCCTCGGATCGTTGTATTTACCCTGTATGCAGATGTCAAAGAACTCGAGCCCAGTTGTGGTGGGTCAGACAGGACTTGAACCTGTGACCCCCGCCTTATCAAGGCGGTGCTCTAACCAACTGAGCTACTGACCCAAACTGGGTGTTGGTGGAGGCAAGGGGATTCGAACCCCTG
>CALGTP010000171.1 GCA_937902105.1 uncultured Actinomycetes bacterium | reverse complement strand
GTAATAGTAGCTCAAGCATCCCTTCAGCACCCCCGCAGGTAGCTTATTCGCCACTTCCTCCTCGTTTTCTGCGGCATAGCCCGCAGTCGTGGCTCAGGAAGTGGCAGTCAGACAACATGGGGTATGGCTGGCTCTGCTGCCTGGGCTTGCTCGAGCTGTGGCACTGCCAACTGGACCTCTCGGCCCAATTGCCGGCAGTGCAACATCAAGAAGCCATACGCTGCTGCAGCAATGTTGGACAATTCGCGTGTTCGCCCAGCCAGGACTACCATCAACACGCAGATCCCATCATTGCAATCGCAGCGCCTGGTACCTCCTCCACCTGGGGCGATATCATGGCCAATGGCACGTCGATCGGTCCGACATGCTGGCCCGGCACTTCCTGGCGCAGTACTGGTTCCGCCTGGCACCCCAGCTGCGTCCAACGGGCCTGTCAATGCAACTGTCAGTGCCTCGATCGATGTAGAAATGCACAGCGGCTCCACTGCGGCGGAGCGGGTCCCGAGCGGTGCAGAAAAACAATCGATGCCATCACGTGCTCACCTTCGGTCCGTGCTCAAAGAGGTCGAACTTGTGCGAAGCACGGTTGGCGAGCACTCACCACCTTGGCTAGCCGAACACCTCGACTGCGAAATTGCCGACACCAAGCACAGACTTGCAGCAACACGCCCGCCAGGCGTACGCCTGGATGGCTTGAAAGGTGTTATAGGCCGCAGCGAGAAGCGGCTTGCCTCCACAGAGCAAGCTCTGGCGGATGCTCTTGCAACACGGGATGCTGCACAGCAGGAACTCGAGGACTTCCGCAACGAGCTGGCGGCCCTCGAAGCCGAGCTGGCTTCATCCGCCTCTGGATCTTTTTCCGAGGTCGGCATTCTACCGTCCATGCCTCCGGAATTAGTTGCAATGCAGCAAGAGATGGCGAGGATGGCCCTAGAGATGCAGGTAGAGCGCCAACGCCATGCGCAGGAGAGGCAGCAGCTTGCTGCAATTCTTCAGTCCCATGGCCTGCTCCCTACATTTGGCAATCCAGAGCCTGTTCCTGCCCCTACGGGTGCTCAGCTTGCGTAGGCATCGGCAGTAGCAATACCAGAGACACCGATGATGGAAACCTCTTTGCTGGAGACTGTCGAGGCGGAGACGCCCTTCCCCGTAGTACATGCACCGGAGACGCCTCCGCCAGAAACGCCTGTTCCTGGCGAATCTCATCGACGGGCCTTGATTTCACATCGGAGCGAGCCGTACTAAGCTCCCCAGTGCATGCAAATGCCAAGGAAGATCGCCACCGGGAGCTGGTGCTTCCGCCAGGCGGTGGTGACGATCTTCATTCTGCTGGGCCAGCGCCGCGTTCCGACCCTAAGCCTGCTCAAGGTCAGGCAGTCTCGATACCGGCCCCGGCCGGAGCTGCAGCTCCAGCTGCATCAAGTCAGTTGCATGAAAAACAAAACAGTACAGTGTTGCGGCTGGCCACTGCAAACGTATGTACGCTCGACTGCCCAGGTCAGCGAGCTGCAGAGCGGGCTGGCTTAGCAATCTCTGGCCGCACTGCACTCTTGGAAGGCATGTTTCATAGCAGCGGCTATCAAGTCGTAGGCATCCAAGAAGCACGTCTCCCTGGAAGCCTCCATCGCGACGGTGTGCATTACAGAATGTATACCTCCCCTGGCACTCAACAGGGCACGCATGGTGTCCAATGTTGGATTCACCATGGCCTCACGCGGCAGGTCATGGATGTCCGCGCGGTCTCGCCACGTCTCCTGGGTCTGGTGCTCGCTCTTGGGTCACGCCGGTTAGCAATCTTGGTGCCGTATGCTCCGCAGTCTGGTTGCAAGGACTTGTCAGCTACCAGGGACCGCTTCTACGACGAATTGGATAAGCTGGTAGACTCCTACCGTCGCCGCTATGGTGCATCGCTGCTTCTCGTATTCCTGGGCGACTTCAATGGCAAGCTTGGCTCGGTGAGCAGCCCTAGCGTTGGCAACGTTGACCCTGAGGAAGAAAACGACGGTGGCATGCGCCTGCGACAATTCGCAGAAGCACATCAGCTCATCGTAGCCAATACGTTCCTTTCCAGCCAGCCGACCAAGACATGGTGCGATGCAAACGGAACGTGGCATCGCATTGACTATGCTGTTCTTGACCATGAGCTCCAGTCCGGCCTTCAGGCAAGCTGGGTCGATGACGCCATCGACCTTTCAACTGCAGAGCGTGAAGATCATAGGGTTGTTGGACTGCAACTTGAGGTCTCGCATGACGTGGCGCCATCACCTCCGAAGGCGCGCGCCAAACCTCGCTGGCATAAACACCTTCTGCGTGATTATGACACGTGTCAGCATTTCCGTCAATGCCTTGCGCTGCAACCTCGCCCTCCTGCAACTGCCAGCTCGGATGAGAAGCTGGAAGCCTTCAACAATGCTGTCTCTGTCACGGCCCAGAACATTTTCTGCGACCGCACCCCCACTCCCAGAAAAAAATGGCTTTCAACTACAACATGGGAGCTAGTCAGACCTGTAGCTTCACTGCGGCGTGCCAGTCATTCTTCCCGATTAGCAGTCTCGCAGCGCCGGATGCGCATCGCCTTCGAGGCACTCCGACATGCCAACGCTCCAGACTCCTTCTGCTTTGCCCTCTTGGCTCTGCCACTGCAGCGCGCCTGGCATCTGGAGGCGCAGACGCTTGGACGCTTGATGCGCCAGCAGGCGGCAGTCCGACTTGCAGTCCGTTCAGATCGAATCGCATTCATTGAACATGTAGCTGCAGATGCCGCTGACGCTTGCGCTCGGGGTGACACTCGACAGCTGTATTCATTGGTGCAGAAACTTGGTGGCTACATTGGGCGCCCTGATGAAGCAGTCATCAACGCTGATGGATCCGTGACCTGCTCACCCGAGGAACATGACCAGCGATGGCTTGAGCACTTTGTTGAGCTGTTTGACGGTACCTTGGTAGACTTCGATGCGCTTCCTTTCACTGCTCCTAGCATCATGTCTGAAGTCAACATGCGCACCGCCACTTCAGCCTTCAGACCAACCTGCGCCCAAACCAAAGCAGCGATCGATGCACTTCCCGCACATCGGGCCACCGGCCCTGACGATCTTCCTGCTGAAGTGCTACGGGCTGGAGGAGAAGAGCTTGCAGAGCGGCTCCACGATGTGATCGACACCACGGTATGCACTGAGCAAGTCCCCATCGCATGGAAGGGTGGACAGCTTGTCAACGCGTGGAAGCGCAAAGGAGACCCACGAGTATGTGGCAACCACCGCGGCCTCTTACTCGGAGACCACAGTGGGAAGGTCTTCACCTCCATGCTGAAGGAATCATTGGATGACCCTTACCTCGAGACTGTGCCGAATAGCCAATGCGGCTGTACAAAAGGTAAGGGCACATCGTTCGTCTCTCATACGTCCCGTTCCTTTCTGGCATACTGCAGGCAGGCCAACCTCTCTGCCTTCATACTCTTCTTGGACCTAGCGAAGGCGTTTGATTTTGTCATCCGGGAGTACGTCATGGGAGTACCGCAGCAATGCAACAAGGCAGCGCCACTCTCCATTGACGAAGCTGTTGCTGCCCTTGGCCTTGACATCAACGATGCTCAGGAACTTGCTGATGAGATACGGCAGCACGCCAGCTATCTCCACATGTGTAATGCAGACCCAAAGGTCGCGATGCTTGTGAACGCACTACACTCCGGCACTTGGTTCCGAATCGGGGACCTCAGCCAAGTCATCCTTGTCAGCAAGGGTAGCAGGCAAGGGTGCAAGTTGGGGAGCTTGATTTTCAACTTCATCTATGCCCGGGCCCTCAAATACTTGCAAGCACGCCTTGTGGAGAAAGACGTCCTCCTGAAACTGCCGTTCCGCGCTCGCGGGACCCCATGGCACCACAACGCCTTGCCTGACGAGGGCCATGCAGTTGACCATATAGTGTTCGACACCACGTACGTAGATGACGAAGCAATCTTGCTAGCTGCACCTAGCCCTGCAGAGCTGGACAAGCGCGTCGGCATTATGTTGGAAGAGCTTGTGGCCACCTTTAGTCGCTTCAAGTTGACAATCAACTGGGACAAGGGTAAGACTGAAGCACTACTTGTGTACCGTGGGGATGGCGCTGGACAACACCTACGTGCTCTTTACCATGATGGTCTGCCCTGGTTTCTGACTCCGGATGGTTGCAAACTACATGTTGTACATGAGTACAAACATGTTGGCAGTCTCGTGGCCCAATCCGAAAATCTTGCCAGCGAGGCGCAGGCAAGAGCAGACAGCGCATTGAGAGCTTGGTACAAAACTGCAGCACGAGTCTTTGGAAGCCGCCACTTGCCTGAGCAAGTCAAACTTTCCCTCGCTGACTCTCTGATCTTCTCCCGCTTGTATCTTGCTGTCGAGACGTGGGCGCCAGAAGCGCCAGGACCTTTGCGGACCTTGGAGGCAGTGCAAACTAGAGTGCTGAGACGCATCGCTGGCAACTGGGCCTCTGCAGCTGCTGGCCCCTGCAGCGATGGACACCATGCCCTCTCAAATGAAGAGCTCCGACGTCGCCTTGGCGTCCCTGCAGTCGAAACCGAGCTCCGTCGGCGGCGGTTGCTATACTTACCAAGACTGGCCCAAAACGCTCCCGACACACTTCGAGCGTTGTTGCAGGCTTCTCCAAGAGGCAAACCGCTGCCATGGGTGACGCTCTTGGTGGGAGATTTGCAAGCATTACGCGACTACTACCCGCACAAACTTGCTGAGCTCCCAAGCCCACTGGTTGACAGCACTCCCTGGGTTTCATTGGCTGTGCAGTTTAGCTGGGCATGGCGTTCCCTCGTCAAGGGATACGTCAACTTTGCTTCAGCGCTCAGCATCAACCGGTGTGGGCCATGCTATGAGGACCCAGCCAAGGCTGAGCAGGCTGGAGTCCCATGTACAATGTGCCCGCAAGGGGCTCGGAGGCTCTTCGCGTCAACGCGGGCAATGCGCGCCCACCAGGCGAAGAACCATGGTGTCCGCCGCGAAGCCCGGCACTATGTAGAAGAAGATGGACGATGCCCGGCGTGCTGGCACAGCTTCCACACAAGACAGCGGGCCATCATACACCTGCAGCAGCGGGCGCCCAAGTGCCAAGCCTGCATGCCAGACTTGCTGCCGCTATCGCTCGAGAGACTGGCTGAGCTGGAGGCTGCAGACGCCAAGGCGCTGCGCGCGGCACGACGAGCTGGGCACCCAACACCGTTGGCTCAGCTACCAGGCCCGCAGAAAGGCCCGAAGAAACCATTGGAAGGCTCACCACTTGCGATCCGGCTGAAGTCGAAGTGAGCCGCCCAGGCTGCCCAGGCTGCCCTTGGAACCCGAGAGACTCCACCCACCAGTGGTCAAGTCCGCGGCCTCCAAAGGTTGTACAGCACCTGTCCTGGAACCCGAGAGACTCCGCCCACCAGTGGCCAAGTCCGCGGCCTCCAGTGACACACCCTTCCTTGTATAGCACACGTCCTGGAACCCGAGAGACTCCGCCCACTCGTGGCCAAGTCCGCGGCCTCCAGTGACACACCCTTCCTTGTATAGCACACGTCCT
>CALGTP010000170.1 GCA_937902105.1 uncultured Actinomycetes bacterium | reverse complement strand
ATGATCGTGCCCGGTCCTCTCCATCTTCCGGGATCTCGTGCTCCTCTTGGCTTGCCAACAGTCGGCTCCCAGAAGTAGATCAGCGAACCTGGAAGGTGCTCCCTTGTCCTGTTCGCGGCCGGCAGGCTCCTGGTGAGAGCTCTCTTCAGCTTATCCTTTGCGTCCAGCCTGAGGAAAGCCCTCATGGCCGAGATCCTCATGGCGGTGGCACGGGCGACCTCGCCCTCCTGGGACATCGCCGAGATTCGCAGATGATCGTCATCATTTAAAGCTGAACCTGGCCACGACGTTGGTTTCCCAAACACTGCTTGCTCTGGGGTATACCCATTTCGCTTGAGCAAACTATTCTTGGCGTTTGTAGCCGCCGCCAAAGCCAATGCCATCTGTCTGGGGCCCTTGACCACGTGCTCATATATGATTGCTCTGGCAATGGTCCCGTGGATCCCTCCAGCCCGCTCGCCCACGGCAAGCTGCCACCCTGCGTGCGCCGCTGTGACTTTGGACTGGATGGAGAAGTTCTCTAGCACTTGCACAAAGTGCTTCTGAAATTCTCCGCCCTGGTCGTGGTAGATCACATCTGGAACTCCATAGTGATTGATCCAGTGCTTGATGAATTTGTGAGCTACATAGTCTGTCCTTCGAGTCTTCAAAGGCACCACGAGTTGGTACGACGTGCCCGCGTCCACCGCACTCAGGGCTACGTACTTCTTTTTCTCAGCGTCCTTGTAGTACTTGAGGTCCACGTAGATGCTTCGGTTGAAGCCAAACGGCCTCAGGCTTCCACTTGCGGCGGACAGCCGCGATGGAGCTCTTCTGGCCTCGCAAGTTGAGCAGTTGTAGTACTTGCCGTACGTCACAGCTGCCTCTACCGCACCTCCGAGCTTCATCATTCTCACCAGCGTCTTGCTGTCAGGGTGTCCGAGCCGGTTATGCGCGATACGCACCGCCTCTCTCACATCCTCCGGGATGTTCTCCACCTTGTCGGCGTGCTCTGGAGGAATCTCTGGCCAGTGCTCTGGCGGCAGCCTATCGTGGTCCGCGTCCATGAATCTCTCTTCATCCACTGCTTTCCCCAACAGCTCCTCATCTGTCGCATCCCCGTCATCTCCGTAATACACTCTCTTCACCGATGTGTTGTCGAAGCCTCGGTTCTTCAGAGTCCTCTCGGCTCCGAGGATGATAGCTTTTGCAAAAGCTTCAGTGTATCCTCCTGCCCATTCGGAGACACGTACTGTCTTCTGGATGCCGCCTTCCATGATCCTCATACTCCCTTCGACCACGCTGTGGTCGTGGTCCCTTGAGCACCTCCTGTCGAGCTCTTGGATGATCTCCTTATCTCCCTTGAGCTTCGTGGGCTTGTGGATCAAGAGGCCATTGTCTGGCCGCCGCTTGCCCCAGCAGCAGGCATGCGTTACACACTCGGCGCATCCCTCGAAGCCCTTCTCGATGCTCGGCTCCTTCCATGACTTAGATTGCTGAGGGTTCTCCCCCAGCAGACATCGCCGCCGGCGCCTCTGATGCCATTAGGATCTGCCGATGCTGTTTCCTCCGCAGCGTCAGCCGGTCGCGCTGGAATGCATTCCTCTGGTTAATGCGCTGAAGCTGGCTCCACGGGCTGCAAGGCCACGCACAAACCACCAGGTCTGGGTCAGACCTGCAGAGGTACTCGTTTGCCGCTCGGATGTCGCTGCTCTTGAACAGGTTCCATCTTGGAAGAGTGATGGGTTCTAACCCTTCCCAGCCCATGCCCATAGCGACCATGGTGACCATGCACGTCCACGTGCAAACCTCCAGCACGCGGTAAGGCCCTGGTCTCCGGTGTTCCCTCCTCGGCGCCGGCTCTTTTGGACCTGGAGTCGTCTCTCCAGGGCGCCTCGCCCTCTTCAGCTCTGGATTCACCTGTGCAGCGAGTTCCATCTCCTCATAGGTCTCCTTTACCAGCGCCTTCGTCTTTTTATCTGCAGTTCTGACCTGGGAATTTACCGTCCAGGCCTCATCCGCCGAGTCACTGACGCCATCCTGCTCCTCGGACTCCTCATCGACCGTTTCATAGTCATGGCTGGTCTCGGCGAAGGTGGTCATTTCATCATAATCTCGCTCATCCGGCTCCGAGCTATCCTCTTTGAAAAGTTCTGGACTGGACATGGCAGTTCCTTCCAGCAGCCTCATGAGTTGGGGGTCCACCGATTCATCACCTGAGGACCGGGAATCCTCAGACATCAGCTCATCCAATGCCTTTGATGAAGGGCACATCGTCTCACCGGCACCGCTCTCCTCCTCGCTGGAATCGTCCACATAGTGGACAAAGTGGTTCCTTCTCGGACCCTGTGTATATATATCACCCTCGCTTTCAGAGGATGCGTACAGTGGAGGCATCTCGTCTCCCGATGAGTCTATCCGCGCCTCCAGGTAGTTCTCCTGCATCATGCTGTGGTGCCAGGCTCGCATCCTCTTGCTCTCCCAGACTCTGGTCAAGTCAGTCTCAGGATCAAACTCCATCAGCTTGAATGCTGGATGTCCCGCAGCTGTGAGCTTCATCGGCCTTGGCGTTCCTTCGCCCTTGCTGACCGTGTTCTGGCCATAGTCGTATTTCATGAGCCACCTCTTCATTTCCACGGGCGACACCAAACCAGGGCATGCACCCTGGATGCAGGACATGCGCAGCACTTCCACCTTTCCGTGGATGCCCACGGGGTACAGGAATGCCTTTCGGGACCTAGCCAGATGGCCTAGGCCGAATTGGAACCGCTCGTCTTCCGGCACCTCGTGCCAAATGAGCCCTCTTCGCTTCATCTCCTCTTGGAGCGCCTTGTGCCAAATTTCACCTCCGACGGCCGCCTTGCAGCCACTGTCCGAGATGGCTTCGTCTGGATCTGCCTGCATGCTCTCGGCCGTCCAGATGGCATTGAGCTCCCGAAAATGGGCATCCTCCTGAGGTTCCTCTCCACTTTCCTCGGACTCTTCTTCCGAGTCTTCTTTGCCTGAAGGAGCCTCGTCGCCATCACCCACTGGAGTGATCATCCACACCTTGTTGGACTCCTTATCTTCATACAAAACGTGGCTGAGGTGGCAATTGGTGCAGCTTGCATACCGTGCCGACGCATTTTCCCCAAACTTCAGATCCCGGTAGTAGTGAGGACAGTTCTCATGAGCCGCCGTCCTGGGGTAGCATGCTCTTCCCGGAATCAGAACGCCATTGGCATTGCACTGCGCATCGTAGAGCAACTGCCTTCTTTCTTCTCTTTCGGCTCTCAGCACTGGCGCGGGCTTCTTTCCTTCCTGCCGCGTCCTTGGGACCTCCTGGGATCCACAGCCCTCGTCATTCTCCCGCTGCCTTCTCAATCTCCGCCTGAGCTCCTGCACCGCCAGCTTCTTGTGCTCAGGCTCCAAAAATGGGAGTATCTCTTCCATTTCTTCGATCGTCTTGTTGCTGAAGTCGATCTTCCTCGTCTCCTTCAGCGGTGGCTCTTTGGCAGAGGTCGACTTCGTCGAAGAAGTCTTCTTTCTTCGGCAGGCGAGCATGGCCTTGAGCCGATCCCATCGCTCGTCCTCGCCGGAGCTGGATTGTTCAAGGTGAGCCAGCTTATCCTCAGCATTCACCATTTCGAAACTGCCACTCGAGTGCAAAGATTCTTCCTCTAGCAGCTTACCCTTTTTCAGCTTCAGCTGCCGAATCTGGTCGTCGATCTCATCCAGCTCTCGACTACCACGTCCACTGGCACTTCCACTGCCACCGACTTTTAACTGCTTGAGCTCCTCTGCATCATCCTCCTTCGCCTTTCGCATCTTCAAGATGGCGTCGATGGCGTCATCCTCAGGCTCCTTCTTCGGGCCCAAAGCCACTGGTGCCCCGGTCGGTTCCGGCATGCTCCTTGCCCGCCGAGCCGACGCCTCCTCCTTTACCATGGGATGCTTGACATGATGCACGACTCCCACGAAATTGATTCGTGCCGCCTGGCGCAAGTTCTGCAATGAAGGTGGCGTGCCGGTGCTCATGTGGAGGCGGAATCCGCCGCTGGTGACCTTCTCCCTGTCCTGCAGTGGTCGGCAGGCTAGACCTCCGTCTCGACTGCTCGGATCCGACGCTGCCCCATGCTCAGAGCACTGCGGCTCCTGCACAGGTGTATCTTCGCCGATCGCCTCGCCCTTTGGGCCTGGCACGGAGCACGGCGGCTCCTGCACAGACGCCACAGGAGGCGGCATTGCTCTTTCAATCATCAAACCAGTGAAGTGGACACCCTTTGGCTTCTTCTTGAAGCCTTTGGTGTCACGCTGAGCTTTGTCCAGGTGCTTGGGATCCTTGCCGCTCTTGACGTTGGGACATTCACCGTCACCTTTCCAATGTCCGCTGCCGCCGCAAGAGCTGCAAGTGGTGCCCGCCTTGCGGGGGTCTGGCCCTTGAGAATCCTGAGATGCCGTCTCACACCCTCGATTCTTTCTCTGGTCCGCCATCTTCGCCTTAGCCGACCATCCAGCCGCCCAGGCCTCCTTCAAGTCCACCATCTCGCTCGGGCTCCCGTCGCATTCATCCCCATCCTGCGACTCGTCATCGTCTCCTTCCGCATCCTCATCCTCCTGCTCGAGGTCCTCCTCATCCTCGTTCTCCTCCTCGTGATCACCTTCATCAGCTCCATCGTGATCCGCGAAATGAGTGCCGTGAGATCTGGTTGGGATGCGAGCAGTTGACTTCACTGGCGGCCGTGGTCGTGAGTTGGATCGGTACCTCTGGAAAGAGGGCTTCCGCTCACGGTCCCTTGGCCGCTGGTAGCTGCTGTCCTTTGGGCCATCGCCGCCAAATCGGCGGGCATCCGAGTCAGCGATGTCCTTGTGCATTTTTCTCAAGACAGCCTCCAAGCGCTTTGGATCATATTCGCCACCGGCGTTGAAGAACACCGTGTGCCTCTGTGTCTTGCTCAGGCCGGAACAGTTGAGGAGGCGTTGGGCAAATGCCCGATCTGAGATAGTAGTATCTCGGTCGCGCTTCAAATACTCGGCCTTGCGCTTCTTCAACTCGATGATGTACTTTTCCATGCTGCGACCTGGCATCCAATTGTAGGAGAAGTAGGCGTCCTCGGCTTCTTCAAAACGCTGATCATCGTCCTTGCCGTACGCTTGATCCAACAGTTGCCAAATTAGCTTCAGACCTTGGCTCGACTTCATCTCGTCAATCTCCATGATGTCAAGGGTGTCTTTTGGATCTCCTTCGACCATCAACCAGATGAGCAAAACCATCTCGTCGTCTTCCAGCTGGTACAGTTCTTGCTGCGCCTCGATGTCCTTTCTCCACCTTCTGAAGGAAGGGCCACCGCGCTTTTCCTTCTCGGGGCCACCATATTTCTCGACCTTGAGAGAACCTATGCCCGGCTTGGGCCGAGCTCCCGGTGGCTTGCCCTTGCCAGTACCCTTGCCGGAGGCCGCGATCTTTCGCAGCAAACTGCGGATTTCTTCCGAATCCGCGGTGCCGGCATTGCTGGTGCTCACGTGGTCGTCATCTTCGTCAGCTGCCGCCGTTGCCCTGGATGGCAAAGCATCCTCGTCGTCGTTGTCCACTGCCGCGGTTCCTGCGCCAGCGAGAGTTCGGCGCACGCCTCGCTGCGAGCGAGCTGGGCTCCCCTCAGCGCCGCCCACGCTGCCAGAGCCGTCCATTGCTTATAAGCAAAGCAGACAAACAAACAAACGTCACAGGTCAAAGCAAAAACCGCTCCGCTACCAATGTGGGGGTGCGAAGCCCCGCCCACAATGGCAGCCAACAAGACCAACCACCAAGCAAAAACCAAAGCAAAATCAACCAAACCCGAAACACAGCGGAAACAGACAAGGTCAACCAACGGCTCACAGCGAGCCTATAACAAAAGCTTTTACTATTGCGCTTCGCAAAGCAGGCGAACTCACGTACACTGTTGAGCATAAGTAAGCTACAGTGAACAGTTGTCATATGTAGGTAAAGTATTCAAGCGCTTCATGGCTCAAATCAGCTTAGGTTTCACATCCCAGGAAGGGAATGTTGAATACGTTAACCTTGGCACGGAGCACGGCGGCTCCTGCTCAGGTACTGGCGCCTCACACGATGAAGAAGGTCACAGCTGTGTCCTTCACGTTGCTCGCCTTGAGCTTCAACTTTCGTCGTTCTCGCTGCCCTTTTCGAAGACCATGAAGGTGGCTTTCCAGCTTCTTTTGCTCTTCTGTTTGCGTCAGGCAAATCTGCCCGGTGCGCAAATACCGCTGCAGG
>CALGTP010000169.1 GCA_937902105.1 uncultured Actinomycetes bacterium | reverse complement strand
GAAAATTGTGATATTCACTTCATAAACTACGGAGCATGAAAACTGTCGTCATTGTTGGGTCCTCGCTGGCGGGTTTGCGGGCCGCAGAAACTTTGCGGTTAGAGAAATATGAAAACCGGATTGTCATCGTTGGGGCGGAGAGGCACCAACCTTACGACCGTCCGCCCTTATCAAAAAAGGTTTTATTGGGTGAGTGGGAAGCTGAGCGTATTTCGTTACGTAAAGCAGAGGATTTAGACAAACTCAATGTTGAGTGGAAATTGGGTTCACCAGCGCAGTCTCTCGATACCGAAAAGCGTGTCCTCACTTTGAGCACAGGCGAAAAGATTTCTTACGACGGTTTAATCATTGCTACAGGATCTGTTGTCCGGCGTCTGACTGATGAGCCCGACTGGAAAGGCATTCATGTTGTGCGGACACTTGACGATTCGTTGGCCTTGCGCGCGGAACTGAATCCAGGGACCAAAGTTGTGGTTATTGGAGCGGGTTTTATTGGTCTTGAAGTAGCGGCCACGGCTCGGGCTCGGGGTTGTGAAGTAGTTGTTCTTGAAGGCGCAGCCGCACCGATGATGCGTGGCCTAGGAGCAGAAATGGGTCACGCGGCAGCGATGGTCCATGGAGATAATGGGGTCACGATGGCCTTCAATGTTCGGGTCACTGGTTTAGCGCAAGGTCAGCCTGGCCATGTCGGAGGCGTGAATGTGCAAGATGGACCGATGATTGTTGCCGATGTCGTTGTCGTCGGAATTGGCGTTAGCCCCGCCACACAATGGCTTGAAGGAACGTCTTTAACATTGCGCGACGGAGTTGTCTGTGATGAAACATTGAATGCCGGTGTTGAGGGTGTGTACGCCGCTGGCGATGTCTGTCGTTGGTATAACAATCTCTACGACAAAGAAATGCGCGTCGAGCATT
The DNA here is from genome assembly GCA_937902105.1 of uncultured Actinomycetes bacterium. GTDB lineage: Bacteria > Actinomycetota > Acidimicrobiia > Acidimicrobiales > Ilumatobacteraceae > Casp-actino8. Next base: position 5,325 of record CALGTP010000169.1, on the reverse strand, counting down.
GGACAACAGCATCCGAGCAAGGTGCCGCAGCGGCCAGCAATTTGTTGGCCGTGTGGCGCGGCGAGAAACCAAAACCATATTCTGCGGTTCCATTTTTCTGGAGCGATCAATTCACTGCGCGAATCCAATTCTTGGGTCGCTGCGACGGTGATGAGACTCCGCACATTGTTGTTGGCTCACCCGAAGAGAGATCTTTTGTGGCGCTTTATGAGAAAGATGGTTTGTTGAAAGCGGCTTTGGGTGTCAGTCGTCCCCGACAACTGATGCCATTTCGTAAATTGCTTTCCGAGCGCGCAAGCTTCGCCGAAGCCATGGAGTTGGTTGCGACGTTTGTTGCAACCTGAACAAACTCGTGACATGAGCAAATTATTTGGTTAGTCTTTGAGCGTGCCGATATCACGGGAGACTGAATGATGGCAGAGGTGATCAACTAATGCCTCGTCTTGATGCAGAGCGAATCGCCTTATGGAAATCATTCCAGATGGCAGGCGAAGTAGTTTCGCGTCGCATTGAGGCCGAGATGTTTGATGAGTTTCATCTTGCATTGCCGCAGTTTGACATGTTGGCGATTCTGGCAAATAACAAAGATGAACTGCGCGTCAAAGAACTGTGCGAACTGTTATCGGCGGTTCCTAGTAGTTTGTCGCGGAGAATTGATTCGCTTGTGGAACGTGGCTATGTGACCCGTGAAGAAGCCCCGACGGTTGACGACAATCGGGCAGTGATTGTGCGCTTAACGCGTATGGGGCGATTGGTATGGCGGGACTCAAACATTCTCTATCGACGCGCGATTCAGCGCGAGTTCGCTGCTGGCTTGACTGAACCAGAGGTGAGTACCATGATTCGTGTGCTCACAAAAGTGTCTCCGTTCAAAAAGTGAATCGCTGGTCGCGTTGGTGGGTCATTGCCTTGCTGGGGTCTATCCCAGTTGTGGTTTCAGTGGTGCACGGTTTGATGGGTGGAGCAATTTTGCTTCAGGATCGCGCCGTCTTTGGGCTGCAGGTTGCTGACGCTGCCACCGGTTCGTTCCCGTCGTTGGGTCAATACAGTTGGCATGGGTGGAGTCATCTTGGCTCGTTGCTGTTTTACATTTTCGTACCATTTCATTGGCTCGCAGGTGGTGCGTCATGGGGTCTTTTCGTTGGGGCGGGGGCGTACTCGTGTTCGCTGTTGGTACTGATTGCCTGGCTAGCTTTTCGTTTGCGCGGGCTATGGGGCAGTGCTACCGCCGTGGCCTTACTTTCGGCATCTTGGATGAGTGTTGGTGGTATTGCCAGTGCTGATGCCTGGACTCCCTTCTTAGCCATTCCATTGTTTGTGTTGTTTGTGACGGCGGCTTGGGGAGTGACCGAACGGGATCGTCCATCAATGTGGTTGATGTGCATGAGTGCAGCGCTGGTTGTACAGGTGCATGTGGGTTACCTACCGATTGTTGGATTGATTGGGCTCACAGCATTGGGGACTTTTTGGTGGACGGGGGGCAATCAACGTGCCATCGCGCGTCCGATCTTGAGTTCTTTATTATTGTTCTTGCCTTTGGCTTTTAATCCCCGTGATTCGGCCGTCAATTTTGTTCATCTATGGCGATTTTTCTCACACTCGGATACTCCAACGATCGGATTTTCCCGAGGGTTGCGGGTGGTTGCCTTCGAGATGAGTCCCGAGGCTTCGTGGTTACAAGGTCCGTCAAGTGAGGGCATCTCCGGTGAAGCCCGCAGCGGTTCGTGGGGATGGCTTTTCGGCGTTGTGATTGTCCTGCTGCTGTGCACTATTTGGGTATTTCGTTCCCCCGCTGAGTCACCTCGGCGAAGGTTTGGAAGTTCAGTGCCGATTATCTGGGCCGGGCTTGTGGCGATGCTCATCGGAGTTGCGCAAGTACGCGGCTATTTGATCCCCTATGTGGTGTTGTGGCGCGTTGTCGTCGTGATGTTGATTGTGGTGTGGATCGTGGGAGTCATCTTGGCTAACACGTCGATGGTCCGCCAACCTCTGATCACGGCCGGGGCGATGGGTTTGTTCGTACTCAACTTGATCGGCGCCGTACTTCCAGCCACCGAAGTCTCAACCGTTATGCCTGCCGCAGTGCGTGTGCGTGAAGCGATTGCTCAAGCAGTTGCCTTTGAGGAAAATTCTCCCTCCGCTGATGAGGGAGCGATCCTTTTTCGTCTCGGAGACGGGGGACTGGTGGGTCTGTATCCCGCACTGCTCTATGACTTTGAACAGCGCGGTATCGCTGCAGGAATTCCCGCTGATGTGGCGCGGGTTTTTGGGGATCGTGTTTTGGATCCAGCTGATGCTTCGAGCGTTTGGATGGTGTGCGACACGGGACATGCCTTCTCGTTGTTGTCCTCCGCCAGTGGGGCGACGATTGTCAGTGTGATCACACCTTTCACACCCAAGGAAGAAGCCAAAGTTATTGAACTGCAGACTCTCTTGGCATATGAGTTGCGCACTCTTGGACATCTGGAGTCGCTGGCTTCGCTTGACTCACCTTTGGTGGCTTTAATTTTGAGTGAATTGGATATCAATCATGACGCGGCCCAAGAGTTAGCGACTCTAAATCAGAGCGCATCTAAACCCAGCGATCGCTTTGGCATTGTCGCTTTCGCGACGTCTGATGTTCCCGACATCTGGTGGCCACTTGAAGTTTTTTAGTTGTCTCAAGTTGCTCTAAATTCGTTATTGGAGCGACGAACACAGCAGACTTAGGGCTTACCTTGATGTCAGGAGCCATTATGTTCAATGCAGTTATCGTTGATGCGATTCGCACGCCTCTCGGTCGTCGAAATGGAAAATTGAAAGACTGGCACCCAGTTGATTTGGTCGCGGAAACAATGAATGCCTTGGTTGAGCGCACTGGCATTGACCCTGGCATTATTGATGATGTCGTCATGGGTTGCGTGATGCAGGCCGGCGAACAGTCAACGAATATTGCGCGCAATGCTGTCTTGGCAGCAGGGTGGCCAGAGAGTGTTCCGGGAACAACTGTTGATCGCCAGTGTGGATCTTCGCAACAGGCCGCACACTTCGCCGCCCAAGGTGTCATGGCTGGCGCATACGATGTCGTCGTCGCCTCTGGTGTCGAAGTCATGACACGCGTTCCGATGGGCGCATCAATGGTTGATGGAAAATATGGTTGGCCATTTGGGCCCCGAGTCAGTGCGCGCTACCAACCACAAGGTGGCTTAGTGCCACAGGGCATTTCGGCAGAAATGATTGCCGACAAGTGGGGCATCAGCCGCGAGGACATGGATCGTTTTGGTGTGCAGTCACAATTCCGTGCGGCTCGTGCGACAGCCGAGGGTCGCTTTGAGCGAGAAATTCTTCCACTCAAAGACGCCGAAGGAAAGATGATGACCACTGATGAGGGTTTACGTGAAACGACGATGGAAAGTCTGGGCAAATTGAAGCCAGCGTTCCGTTCGCTTGAAGAAGGTGGGCGCGTGACTGCTGGAAACTCTTCGCAGATCACCGATGGAGCGGCAGCGATTTTGATTATGAGTGAAGAGAAGTGTCGAGCGCTTGGTTTGACACCGCGTGCTCGTTTTGTCAATTTCGCCCTCGCCGGTGATGATCCGCGGTACATGCTGACGGCTCCGATACCAGCGACCCGCAAAGTTCTTGAGCGCGCCAAGATGACGATGGAAGATATCGATTTGACGGAAATCAATGAAGCTTTTGCCTCAGTCGTTTTGGCCTGGGAGAAAGAGTTTCATCCCGATATGGAGACCGTGAACCCCAATGGTGGGGCCATCGCTTTAGGCCATCCACTCGGTTGCTCGGGGGCGCGCTTGATGACCACACTGTTGAATGAACTTGAGCGCACCGGTGGTCGCTTCGGACTGCAGACGATGTGTGAGGGTGGCGGCATGGCGAACGCCACGATCCTGGAACGTTTGGGCTGAGAGAACCGATGTTCGCCGTGGATTTCGCAGGTGTGATCTGGATTTTCGGGGCGGTTGTTTTATTCTTTTTCTTGTGGCGTGTCGGAGTTGGGATGCTGCGCAGCATGACCACCCCACTTCCAGCTCCGCCACCTGAAGGCGAACTTCGGCGGGTCAATGTGCGCTATCGCTGCAGTTTGTGTGGAGTTGAATTGCGTATGACGATGGCCCCCGAACAAGACCCTGTTCCGCCTCGGCACTGTATGGAAGACATGGATTTCGTGGCTCCCGTTGAGTGAACGGGAAGTTACATCGATGTGACTATCCCCTGCTTTATCCACACGTTGTGGATAAAGGTCAATACTGGGTCAATGATATTTGGTTGCGGTGTATAGCCCGCCGAGGATAAAGCCCAGTCCAGCGACCAGATAGAGGTTGCTGCGGCCACCCGGAACAGCGCCCAAGTAAAACAACAAAATAACTAACGTGCCGAGAATAAACAGGGCAAACATCAAGATCGGGACCCATTGCGGGCTTTGCTTGACATATTTGGGGACGGGCGGCGTGTAGCGCGTTGAGGCTGAAACCCCATGCTCGTTGTGAGTTGGTGTTCCGGAGTCGCCTTCGTTGGGCCGAGTGCCCTTCGGAGTCGTACGTCCGCCTGATTTACGCTTCGGAGGTGCCACGAGATGAAAGTGTACGCAATAGTGAGACCCGCCTCCTCACTGACGACGAGGTTCCGCCTCGGTTTTATCAAAATGGGTTTTAGGCTGACTGGGTGAAACGGGTTCTGGTCATTGACAGTTACGACAGTTTTGTCTACAACTTGGTGCAGTATCTCGGAGAACTTGGCGCCGATCCAGTCGTCTACCGCAATGATGATTTGACGGTTACTCAGGCCTTGGCTCTCACAGTTGACGGCGTCTTATTATCTCCAGGACCAGGCCGCCCGGAAGAGGCAGGGATCATTTGTGATGTGATCACACCTTTTGCTGAACGAGGAACACCAGTGTTCGGAGTATGTCTCGGACATCAGGCGATTGGCCATGTCTTTGGCGGAAACATTATTGGTGCGCCTCAATTGATGCACGGGAAGACCAGCGAAGTAACACATCAGAATGTTGGGGTATTTGCACGTGTGGCGAACCCAGTCACTGCCACGCGCTATCACTCTTTGGTGATTGAGCGAGACACAATGCCAGATGGTTTAGAGATCACAGCCGAAACATCCGATGGAATAGTGATGGGTGTTCGTCATAGAACTTTGCCCGTTGAAGGCGTGCAATTTCATCCAGAAAGTATTCTCACAAGTTCAGGGCGAGAAATGCTGCGAAATTTTCTTGCAACTTGTGGGTGATTGAAGATTACGGCGTTGTTGGTGGTGTGGTTGTTGGTGGTGTGGTTGTTGGTGGTGTGGTTGTTGGTGGTGTGGTTGTTGGTG
>CALGTP010000168.1 GCA_937902105.1 uncultured Actinomycetes bacterium | reverse complement strand
GGAGGTGGGAGGTGGGAGGTGGGAGGTGGGAGGTGGGAGGTGGGAGGTGGGAGGCGGGAGGTGGGAGGCGGGAGGTGGGAGGTGGGAGGTGTGAGGTGGGAGGTGGGAGGTGGGAGGTGGGAGGTGGTAGGTGGCAGGTGGCAGGGGGGAGGTGGGAGGTGGGAGGTGGAACGGTTGGGTGGGTCTGGCATCTTGTTCAGCTCAAGTTCCCTTTAGAAATGACAGATTTAAATGTGTTCTGGACTTTGGAGCCTACTCGTCGCCTATGCAGTTTCTAAATCAAACACTTGATTTTGAATCTAACGTCCTCTGGTTTATGAATCCCCCCCCCTTCCAATGGTTTCGAAATCTGAAAAGCTGACTCCCGATAGAAATTGGTTTCGGAATCCTGGGGCTGTTTCGGAATCGAGCTTTTCCCAAGTCAAGAACTCAACATGTCAACCCAGAGCTTAGGGTCAGAAGCGTTCAACATATGTTTTCCATTTGTGTTGTGGCTAGCTTACTTGTACGTACGACTCTAAAGTCTTTGAGCTCAGGCGGAGAGCTCAGCCGGGCACACTCCTGGAAGAGCGACGAGCCAAGGCATGGCAAGTGTTCGTTTTATAATCATCATGATCTTGCAGTGGCCCAATAATTGAAAATCTGACTTGTTACATTTGACAAAAGACATGTACACGCGTTTTCAATAAAACCCTGTAAACGAACACACCACTCTTAGCATCGCCTCAACAAAAATACACGAGTGCGCACAGTTGTCTGCAGCAAGAGGCTGCAAATTTGGATATTGCCAAAACTGCAGAAACCAATCACATGTCATTGGCATGTGTATGTGACAGCGAAGGCAGGTTAAATCTCGCCATCATCAGTTCCACTTGTGTACAACATGTTATATCTATAACAATTTAAAACGTGTTGAAAGTCGCCAACAGAAATGCAACTTGTGTACAACATCTTCTCTGACAGCTAAGGCAGGATAGAATTCGTCAACGGCAATTCCACTTGTGTACAACATGTTCTATAACAATTTAAAACCTGTCAGAAGTTGCCAAGGGATATGCCACTTTTGCACAACATGCTATTCAATCAGCTAAGGCCGTTATAAACTCGTCAAGGGGAGTTTTGCATCTCAACCCCCCAAACAATGCACAGGAACCAACGGCCAACGACTAATTCAGAGAGCGGCCTAGCCCTTCGTTTGATATAGATTGATCGTTTAAGGCTCGATTTGGCTATATAAGCTGTATCCTATTCACCACAACTAGTTTAACCAACAACATTGCCCCATGGGCCCCAAATGCCAGGCTGATGAGCCAGGTGCGCCACGCCAGGGCTAGCGAGATCCCCGCAGGAATTCGTTCAACCTTGGATTGCATGTCTGTGGCTTTCCTACAGGAGTGCGATACTTAATAATCTCTTACATGTTTTCCTACAGGAATTCAACACTGGTCTATTCCTACGTGACATGTTTCCTGCAGGAACCGAACTTGCATAAAGGAGTTCAAGGATTATTCAAGTCCTACATCGCTTCCTACCGGTAAGTGCAACATGTAGAGTACTTAGTAATCCTGCCGAGTTTTCCTACGGGAGTCCGAAAAGTATGAGTCTACCACATGTTTTTCCAACATGTTCAAATAATACCCAAATTCCTATCTTAAACGAACATACTTCGTGAACGCTGAGACTACCGAGTTGCACTGACAATTCCACATGCGTGTTTGAAAGAGGGTGTTGTGACAGAGGAGCAGAACTCACAGGGTACGACTTTCAAGATGTGTGACGAAATACAGGACTTGCAAAAACAAACCAAGTGACTTGGATTTGTGCTCTGTGGCTTTGTCTCTGTCAGGTAGCGACACGAAGCCCCATCGCAGCCAAGCCCTGAGTTTGGCGTCAGCTCCCCAGTCCAGTGCTTTGCAACTCCGTATGGTAGAACAATTGGCATGCCGATAGCAAACGATGGTTATGTGATTGTCCTGCGTCGCATGTTTAGAGAGTGAGTCAGTAATGCGGCCTATCTTTGTATCAGTGTCTAAGTCATACACGTATCCTGCAGAGTCCTGGTAAGTACGTTCATCTTCCTCAAAGGCTGCGAAGGACAAGGAGTTATCCCTCGGGTTGTGGGCAGGATCTTGTACATCTGCAGCGTGAAGCCACTCAGCCAGAAGAAGGCCGTCCTCGTCGTCGGAGTTGATGGCCACCACCTCGTGATCAGATGCTGCTTTAGACTCTGCGTCTTCGGGGTTGTCATAGTCATTGTCCATGATGGATACTGCTCTAGATGATTGACTGGTCCTGGCATTCCTGCTTGTTTGCTGTGCCTTGGCCTTAGCCTTAGCCTTTGCTTTGGCTCCTGCTGAGGGTGTTGTCGAAGATGTGTTCCGCTTAGGTTTCTCAGGTGTTTTCTTCACTTGCTTGTTCAGTGCTTTAGCAATGCCAGCAACCAGATCATCTTCATTTTCTTCGTGCTGCGGCTTCGGAGGAACTAGCAATGCCTGCGCTTCGTCGATGCTATGGAACGCTGACGCGTCACACAAACTGACTGACTTGAACGAGACGATTTCGTACGAAGAGCCCTGCACAAGTTTCCACCCCACCAGCACCGAATCAGAATGAGCACACCTGTAACTGTACTTATGCATTGGTGTGATTGCTGGGAGATACACAGCGTCTGCAGCATCGCAACCTGCTGCCTTTCGATGCAGAATCGATTTCAAAGACGCAACAAATCTGGAGGGAAAGCCGCCTGCATCTTCGCACTCCGTTGCCTCAGAATGTGGCGCCACTTCCATTTCCCAAAGGAAGACACTGAGAGGCTTCATGACCACATTCACCAAAAGGAAAACTTTGACTTCCTTGGAAGACACACTACTGCTGCGAGTCTGTTGACCCTGCGGAGCCGAACCACTTGCAGAACTAGAGCTGCTACATCCAGGCCCAGCAGAACTTGAGCTGGAATTTTGATGGCCAAGGGCTCCAGCCCGAGGAGGAGGAGCAGGCCGTTCAAGAAGCAGCAAAAGAAGGCGTGGTAGCTCATCTCGCGCATGTCGATGTGAACGGACCACATCTTTGAAAAACCCAACGTACTTCAACAAATGTTGCATTTGTGACCTCGACAAGTGTTGTAGGCTGCCACCATATTTGGAGAAGTCTGGCTCTTCAGGAGGGGCGTCTGAGTCCATGTCGTTTTCTGGCGACTCGATCAGCTCCCCATGTTTCTCACGCCACTCCAGAGCAGAAGACTCTACAAATGACTTTGCTTCTGCTTGCAGTGCTGCAAGCACATCAACAGAGAGCACCCAGTCCAAGTTCGAGCAGCCCCAAGGCCCAGAAAAGTCGTCCGAAAGGTCAGCTTGGCCTGAGATGGTAGACACCACAGCGTCCGTAGTCGATCTTGAAAGTAATGACCACATGGATTGCCTGGGTTCCATAGCGTCCTGGCGGGCAGCTGCCCTATAGATTTTGGATTCCTCAGCAGCAGCGACTACAGCATCCTGAGAATCTTCCGAACGAAAGCTGTCAGACATATCAGCCCACAAACGTTTGTGCCGCGCACCTCGAGTCTCACCAGGCAAAATTTCTGACGAAGCAAATCTGTGTTTCACAAACTCAGTCCACGTCGTGGCCCGAGGTTTTGACTCCGACTCCACACTTATGCCATCACTACTGCTTCGCGCAGCCCTGGTAGCCTCAGCCTTCTTGGTAAGCTGCTTGCGCACTTCACATCCATGGATGTGTTGAAATTCCGCCGCCACGTGCTTACACGCCATAGACGCTACCGAATGAGCACGGCCGCGAAGAAACTGGCGCATCGAGCTTGCTCTCGCGAAGTTGTCTTCGCATGCTATGTTGGTAGTCCTACCAGTGAACATCGTAACCAACAGCTCAAGGAAAAAACTGCCATGGGATAGAAGTGCTTCGACCGACTGACCTCCACACCATCCATGGATGGCTTGGCTTGCCCCTACGTCCAAATCCTCCTTCGGAATGCTCAAGAATGTTGATAGGACATGTTGTTTGCTACTGAATGGTACTTCGCTGTGAAGAAGCATTGCAAGAACCCATAGTGGTCGCGAGTATGGTAGCACTGTCCGGACATATTGAGTTGATATGGCAAGAATGTAGGAATGGAACATGCGTGAAAGGGCTGCCTTGTAGGATACGCCTGGCAGACCGACCACCAGAGCGAGCGCATCCACAGGTTCTCTGCTCATGTCCTCCAGCAAGTTGTGCACACACCGTGCAGCTGGTGATTTCCACGGGACTGCCAATTGTACTAAAGGTAAACTGTCAAGTCCATTATGACCTGTCCAGGCTTCACTTTTCTGTTGCTCGAACATTACCTCCATGAAGGCCTCGTGATGCCGCAACGCCATCAATGTAGTAGTGAGAACCATCGGCGTCTGCAGGCCACACACCCAGTTCCCGCCCTTTTTGGCTCTGGCGCGCTCAGCCCTTTGAAATACTTCATCTTTGGGTAAGCAAAGGTCGCCCATCCCATCTGCATCAGCAGGCGCCAAGGAATTTGAAGCCACTTGTCCAGCTTCACCAAGCGTCGTTTCAACATCACCATCTTCTGACCCTGAATCGCTTGATTCATCAAGGAGTGGCTGCAGCTCGTCATCATGGAAGCCAAAAAGTTGATCATCATCATCCTGAGCAGCAGGATTGTACACAGCAGACCATCCTCTCGGCAGAACCCGATGGAATAATGTCAACAGCACATACCACCGACTTGGCCTGGAGCAGCCTGTCCATTTTGCCATTGCTGGTGTTTCGGGCATACGCTGCAAGCCGACGTGCGATAGAGCATCCCACGTTTTCATGAAGCTCTCCTCGGGGTTGTTTCGCTAACTGACAGAGTTTCATGTTTCCTGTAGGTTTTTACGCATTCTGTGGATATCGATTGTCTATGTAAGTTGTAGATTGAAAGGTTTTTTACACACAACGCAATTGCATGTTGCTTAATGCTTGATATAGAAAACCAACAGCAAACGTAGACAGACACAAACTAATGTGGTGCGAAACCTTGCCTCAAGAGATTTGCAGCATCCAGGTTTGCAATGATGCACAATTCGTTGTTTTTTCCAGTTACCGGATGCCATTCGAATAAGGTATTCACTATTTTTTTGCCGACGTTCAATTGAGCTTTCGGCATCATCCCTATGCTCACCGAATTCTGAATGCAAGTAAGACAGCTCAAGCACTCGACGTGAATAGGCTAAGTGTTTTTCCTTTGGGGCTTTGAGGGAACGACGAAACCATTGTCGCATCACATACCGCCTAAGCTGTTTAAGATCAGTAAACAAATCACGAGAAACGCGATGTAAACATTGACAACAGCAGCAGATCGAAGATGAGAGCTACTGAGGCGAAAGCATTCCAGCAAGCAAGTCCCTCCAGGCAGGCCCAGCGTGCAACACTGATGATAGACAATACATGTGATTCACATATCCAGCTGACTTGTAAACAGTAGATGCGCTGCCATGTGTTTCGTGGGCATTGCACCAGTGAGCCATGACCTTCGCCCGAAAATGAAGGGCACGTGTATGTCACATATAGATAGCATGGTTTGTCTCAGCATATTTACATTGCACATGTCATCGATGGTTAGTTGATGTTAGTTGGTTCGGAGATTCGACTGAGGCAAAAACGATTAGCCCTTGTGGCTTGTGTATAGCGAGACGATTTGCCAAGCTACGATTCGTAATGGGCCAATCAGAAACTGTGGACAGAACTCCCAGGCGCCCATACTTGACTATGTCATACGGCCTGATGCGCTGAAGTACGTATGACTCATGCTGTTCTGCGCGCGCTGTTAGCTATGTTATCCATATCCTATATCACCATATATAATATATATATACTACCACAAATATGAATTGTAAACTCTACTAACAGCGCGTATAGAACAGCATAAGTCATACGGCCAATCATGACTAAGACAAACAAACATCCGAGCATCTTGAAAGGTCCCTTCTCCTCGATCGCAGCGAGGAGTGTCCCAACCCTTTGATTTCGTAAGACTGATGGAGCTATCACAAGTGGTGTGATCCTTAAGGTTTAAACTTGACATGTCCAAAAAATGATCTAGAACCAAAATGTGTCTAACCCAAACAAACTGAACACTGTAAAAGCATCACGGCTAAGTATCTCAGGTGGATTGGTTCCGTTGCTTTGGATCAAGTTCCAACGTTGAATCATGACTGGCCATGCTCCTTTAATTCGATCCATAAACTTT